>JAFGIW010000054.1 GCA_016929415.1 Chitinispirillaceae bacterium
CCCCCCGTCTCCTGCAGGAAACCTTTTTTTGTCTCTGCAGTTGCTTCGCCCTCCCGCCTGCGGTATGTTAATATTGAGTACCGTAAAGCGGAGGAGGAGCACGATGGTTGACATTTTCGGTTATACCGATTTCCGGAAATATCTTTCCGACGTCTATGCCGACAGGAAGCGCGGCAACCCGGCGTTTTCGTACCGCCGTCTCGCGCAGAAAGCCGGACTCAACAGCAAGGGGTTCGTGTACAATATCGTCAACGGAAAGAAACTCCTTTCCAAATCGAATACCTTCCGTCTATCGGAAGCGCTCGGGCACAACCGGCCCGAAACGGAGTACTTCGACAACCTGGTTTCCTTCAATCAGGCGAAGAACCTCCATGAACGGAACCACTATTTCGGCCTGCTGTGCCATATAAGAACAAGGGGCAGGGGCGCATCATCGGAACCGACGCGGCTGGTGAAGGAGCAGTTCCTGTTCTTTTCGAAATGGTACCACACGATCATCCGGTCGCTCATCGGCATGTACGGGTTCACCGGTGACTACGCCCGTCTCGCGAAGATGGTGCGACCGCCCATTCTCCCCTCGCAGGCGCGGCAGTCGATCGCGCTCCTTGAAAAGCTGGGGCTCATTGAAAAAGACGCAAACAACGCATGGACGGTTACCGACAATAGCGTGACCACGGGACCCGAAGTGGCGAGCCTTGCCGTGGAAAACTATCACGTGGAGGCCGCTGAACTGGCCAAACGCTCCATCCGCGAAACCGCTCCCGACATGCGCAATATTTCCGGCCTCATTCTCGGAATATCCGATACGGGCTACCGGCGCATTTGTGAAGAGCTGCGTGAGTTCCAGAGCCGCATCATGGCGATCGCCGATGACGACGACGAGGCGGACCGGGTGTATCACTTCAATTTCCATCTTTTTCCGGTGTCGGAAACGGGTGGCGAAAGGGGAAAAAAATGAGAACGCATAAACCGTTTGCCGTCTTTCCGGCCATCGCCTGCTGTCTGCCCCTGCTGCTCTGCAGCCCCACCGGCAATGCGGGCAACTCCACGCAGGTGGGAAACCCCGGAAGAGTCGCGGGACTTCTTTACGAACCCGACGGAAAAACGCCAGCAGCGGGGGTCAGGGTGGCGATACGGCCGCGTACATCACTCGCCGACACCGCCGTAATCGGGCTCGGCAAACGAACGGCCGATACCGCGACGGTGATCACCGACGACTCGGGGCGGTTCGCGTTCGACAGCACGCTCGACACCGGGACGTACGTTATCGAAGCCGCAAGCGGGAACGATGCGGTGCTGATCGACCCGGTGGTCGTCACCGACGAAGATGCCGCCGATACATTGCCGCCGGATACCCTGAAGCCCATGGGCGCGATCAAGGGCGTCATCAGCCTTTCCGAAGGGGGCGACCCGCGCAAGGTGTTCGTGCTGGCGTTCGGGATCGACAGGTTCGCGAAAGTGGAGGCGGACGGGAGTTTCAGGTTCTCCGGGCTGGCGGAAGGGAACTACGATCTGCGGCTGATTTCCAGTCTGAATGATTACGGGGTGCTGGATACGAACGGCAATGTTGTAACGTCGGGGGATACGCTGGATATGGATACGATTGACCTGCCGTTTACGGGGATACCGACGGTGAAGAACGTGACGATTTCCTACGATACCTTGAAGCAAATCGTGACGCTGTCGTGGGAGCGGGCGGATACGGGGCTGGTGAAGGGGTATAATGTTTACCGGAGGAGTGTTGATTCGAATACGGTGCTCGCGAGAATTAATGTGAACCCGGTTGCGGATATGGTGTATCGGGATTCGACGGGGGTGCAGGATGAGACGTATGAGTATAGGGTGGCATGTGTGGACACGAACGCTATGGAAGGGACGAAGAGTGCGGGAAATTCGATAATAGTTATGGGCTTATTTCGTGCGGTTGACACAATTGGTGTTCGGGGAACCGCATCACAAGAACTTGCTAATCCCAGTTGTGTCGCGCGAGGCCCGAATGGTTACGTAGTGATAGATATATTTAGTGACACAGCAGCAGCCAAGTTATATGATACAAGTGGCACCTATCTTTCCAGTTTTATTATCCGCGCACATTCAACAGGTTGGTGCTTTTGCGACTATGGGAAGAATGGCAATCTTTTTACAGTTTTTAATGACACAGCATTTGAATTTGACAGGATAGGCAACTTGCTTTCTACATACCCGTTGCTATTGGGGACTCAAGACGAGATCTATTTGCAGAATCAAACCGACACAGTCCTCTTATATGCAATAAGCAGCCAGTTGAATCAAGTTATAATTATTTCGATTTTTGGCGATACCTTGTCACTGTTTTCGGTAACGGAAGGGTACCATATTGTCGCCGACAGAAACAGAAATGTATATATACTTGGCAAAAGCAAAATTTATAGATACGATTTTCAAGGAAATTTAACGAACAGTTGGGGATCTCAAGGCCTTAGCCGGGGACAATTCAGCAATGCAGCACTGATCGCGGTTGATACAATGGACAGGATTTATGTGTTTGAAAATCCAAACAATCGGCTTCAAATCTTCTCGCAAAATGGCGATTTACAGGGTTTGTTTCGCACTTATGTTCCGAATACTCCCCGTAAACTGGTCATTGACAAAGCCAATATTTGTATTCTGGATAACAATACCGCTTACAAACTTTTCATTTACAATAAAATTCAAGGAACTATTCTTCCGTGATTAAAATAGGAGCCGCACGACGAGATGCTCTGCGGCTCCTCGACTTCTTTCTTTTTAGCTTAATGTAACGCTCTTCGTTGTTGTGCTATTTACTCGCACTTTCAACGAATATGTTCCGCTCGTATTCCTGATCCATACATCCCCAACTACGGGCGAAGCAGGATCTGACGTAAGAATGGGCAGATTTAAGGCGGCATTCGTTCCATTGTTAGCTTTGATTTTACCTGCCACATCCAGCTTTGCAGTCGGCGTCACCCCTATCCCCACATCCCCATCATCGCTAACGGTCAACCGCTGCTGCGTATGCGTCCAGATGGATAATGCATGAGCGGCATCTTCATACCACAGGCCGTAATTCTGCGTACCGC
>JAFGIW010000055.1 GCA_016929415.1 Chitinispirillaceae bacterium
ACCTCCCTATAATGAATAGTGATTACCCTTGAAACCGTAAAGACTCTGAATTTAAATTACTATTAACCGCGGGAAACATACATTATGGTAAAAAGCATAGCCGGTTGAAAGCCTGTAACGGGATTTTTACTGAAGTCCAACCCCGCCCTTTCCCGCGCGGGCTTATCCCCTCTTTTCCTCCGTGAGCTTATAGGAGAAAATGACAATCGCGAAAAGGAGAGTAACGGCATTCGCAAGAATAATCGGAGCGTCCCTTTTCAGAATGCCGTAGATCAGCCACAGCGCCACTCCGATCGAGAAAATGAGGTACATCCAGAGCGATATACTCCGGGTGTCTCGAGTTCCGATCACCTTGATCGCCTGGGGAATGAAGGAAGCGGTCGTTGCGATTGCCGCAACGCTGCCGATAATGACGGGGATATCCATGTAAGCCTTTCCTGAACGACGTTGGTCCGATTAGTAAATATCTCTTCGCTTCACCGTCAGGTGCTTTATCGCCGCCCCGTGGGACGGGGCGGCAAAAAGGGACTAACGAATAACAATGGAAAATTGACCGGCTTTTTCCTTACTGCGCCGTAACCTTCACCACGTCCACATTCGCGTCCTCGTCGGCGGCCGACATTTTCCCTCTGAAACGCATCACCCGGAAACCGCGGTGGCCGGTCTGAAAAACAGAGGTTCCGAACCGTTTATTCAACGCATCAACCCTATGCTCGGCGCGGTGCCGGGCTTGAATTTGATTGACGATGCCCCCCCCCCAGCAGTTGCTGTCCGCACCCCCGGCGACCTGAAAAACGAACATAATGGCAAAAAATAGCATCCCCTTTTGCATAGTCTCTCCATAGAATAATAAAATGGAGCTGTTGAGCGTGTTTTTACCAAAATAAAAATATGGTTTATAATATATATTAAATAATGGATCGCCGGTATAATTACCTCTGTTTCGGGATATCGGGAACAAGCGTATCCTCTGTGGAATAAATATCCCATCACCGAAATTTCCATCTGTTCCACACCATTTGAAGCGAACGGATGGTTACCTACTGATGGATTTGACATAAATTTATCTGAAAGTCTATATTCACATAGGGATCGTAACAGAAGCATGAACGAGGGAATACGGTGAAGCGGTTCCAATGCGGGGATCAATGATATATTTCAGATTCCTGCGTCTCATCTCTATGTTCAGTCCATCTTATCTACAGGGGGATTTTATGCCCGGAGAGCTGTTCCGAGTAATTATGACAGGGTGTTTGATATTGGCGGGCGGAGGAATTTGTACCGCTTCATTCGCCGAACTTACGCCGGAGTTCATCAGTGCGACGAATGCGTCAATCGATACGCTGCGGAAGAGTGATTATCATCTTACGGTAAAATTCCGAAATCAGCTGTATTCGGGAAAAAAGGTCGTTATCAGGCAGGTACGCAATCATTTCGGATTCGGGGCGGCAACACCCAACTGGGCGTTTCATAAGACGGCTACTGTCGACAGCGCGAAGTACGACAATGCATTCCGCACTTATTTCGAATGGCTTACCCCGGAAAACGAGATGAAATGGAAGCACATCGATCAACAGGACGATTGGTCGAATTACGATGACGCCGACTCGTTGATCGCCTGGTGCATGAAAAACGACATAAAGGTACGGGGGCACAGTCTTTTCTGGAATGAGGACACGCAGTGGGTTCCCGGATGGGCGATACCGCTTGACAGCATTTCATTCAAAGGCGCCATGAAAAGGCGTATCACCGGCGCCGTCACCCATTTCAAGGGAAAGGTGGCGCACTGGGACCTTATCAATGAAATCGTTCACGACATCAACCATGCGATCGTCATACCGGGTATGCTCGTCAACAAAACCGGCGATCCCGACATTTTCGCCTGGATTTTCAATGAGGCCCGGGCGATAGATTCAACCGCCAAGATGGGGGTCAACGAGTACAGCGTCATCGAATACGAATCATCAGAAACCAAAGCGTATATTACCGAAATCAAAAGCATCGAAAGCAAGGGCGGAAAGATTGATATCGTCGGTCTGGAAGGCCATTTCGGCGATTATATGGAGCGCAGCAGCTATCTGGAGAGAATCGACACGATTGCGAATGCGCTGCCCGGCAAGGAACTCTGGCTGACCGAGGTCGATTTTTCGGTTGACACATTGGTACGGGCCGAAAAGATGGAGGAACTCATGCGCGCCAGTTTCGCCCACCCCAGGATCGGAGGCCTCATGCTGTGGGTATGGTGGGAGGGAAATCGCTGGAGACCCTACACCAGTTTCCTCGTCGATTCCAATTTTACCGAAAACGAGCTCGGGGCGAAATGGCGGGCGGTCCGGAATGAGTGGAGAACGAACCTCGCCGATACGACTGATGCGGAAGGAAAAATCAGCTTCAGAGGATTTCACGGGAAATATGCGGCTTCGGTGTACACGGCGGATTCGGTTTTTACCGGCACCTTTTATCTCGAACCGGGAAGCAATGCGTTCTCTGCTGAAGTCAACTGTGACAGCGGAACCGGCATCGCTGAACAAAGAAGAATCGGCTTCCACACCGTTCCCTTCCGGCTGAACGGACAGTCAATTAATATGATTCTGCCCTCTTCAGGAAAGAATCGGCTCTTCCTCTCCACCTATACCATTGCGGGGAAACTGCTTTCCCAGACCCCCGTGACCGTCGAAAGCGGGAGTGCCATAGACTCAAAAGTGCCGTCAGGATGCTATATCTTCAAAATCGGAACCGCAGACCGGCTGTTGTATGCGGGGAGGGGGATGGTGGTGCGGTGAGAGACGACGGCAGAGAGGCATCGGCGCAGGGCGATTGATACCTATACCGCAATGTGCCTCTGGATGAGGTGGAAGAGGGGATAGAAGAGACGAAATAACGCATCCGGGCGGTTTGTCTACCCCCAGAGGAGCAATTGGCGGGGAGTGCAGGGATTTTGTGGCGGTTCAATAATCCGCTTCCCCGGCCGCTCTTTTCCACCGCCCCCATCAAATAATTTCACCTCAATAAAAGAAATATAGTGTGATGCTCTCCGCTTAATTTATCTTTACTATACTATATCATTAACGGTTTAAACGGCAGATGTCATCACACTTTCAAGGAGTGTCCTATTTCCGAATTGCTTTCGATTATCACGACGCCGCTTGCAGGTAAAAATCCATTCGGTGAAAATATTAATTACGATCCTGATTTTGATATCCTGAAAAATGAGATTGGGAAAATCGGCGGCATTGATTTTGAGCTGCTTGAAAAGACCGCGATAAGAATACTTGAAAAGAAATCCAAAGACATCAGGGTAATGTCTTTTTTAAGCTGGTCGTACCTGAAGTCCGGCGACTGGGAGCGGTTTTCCGACGTTTACGACGGGCTCGGGACCCTGGTCGAACAGAATTATGACGTACTTTTTCCCGAGCGGGATAATGCCAAGCAGCAGGCGTTCAAATGGCTGGCCGAATCGCGGTTTTCCACGCTCCTTGAGGATAAAAAGCCCACCGAGGCGCAGTACGACCATATTGCCCGGCTGCTCGCCGGGTTGACAAAAATAAAACCAATCCTCGAAAAGAAATTTCCCAACGGTTCGCCGTTTCCGTCGGCGCTTTTTAAATCCGTCCAGCAGTGGGTAAAGTCGTGCAAGCCGAAACCGAAGGTGGAACCTCCACCGCCACCTCCTGCCGGAGCGGGGGGGGCGGCACCGGCAACCGCCGCGGCGGCGGCTTCAGGGCAGCCGGCTTCCGCCGGTACTGCCGCTGCTGCAATCGCCGAGCCGATGGAGACCCCGAAACAGGCGCAGGGAATTATCCGTAAAGCAGCACTGTTTCTCGTCGAGAAAGAGGGCACGAAGCCCATGGGTTACCGGTTGATGCGCTCCGTGCGGTGGGACCTGCTCGAAAAGGCTCCTCCTGCCGAAGGCGGTAAAACGCAGCTCGCCGGGCCGAATGCCCAGCAGCGCGCCTATTTCCAGAAACTCATCGCCGACAGGGAGTGGAAAACGATCATCGAGAAAGCCGAAGCCGTGTTTGCGGCCGGCGGCAACCACCTCTGGCTCGATCTGCAGCGGCTTATCACGACGGCGTGTAAAGAACTGGGGGCCGACTATACGCCGCTGCGCAACGCATTGCTCATCGAAACGGCAATGCTGCTCCGGCGTATCCCCGATCTGCCGGTGCTTTCTTTTTCCGACGGTTCTCCGTTTTGCGACGATGCGACCAAAGACTGGATAGCTACCGACGTGCAGACGGCGCTCGGATCGGGAGGAGGCACTGCGGCAGGCGGCGCGGCGAGCGCCGGCGATGCGCTGGTTGAAGAACAGCGCGCCGTCAATCAACTGGTCGCCGCCGGAAAAATCGAGGATGCGCTGGCCATGGTGCAGAATAGCCTGCGTTCGTCCTCGAACGAGCGCGACAATTTCCGCCGCACGATCCTTATCGGGTCGCTCCTGCTCAAGGCGAAGCAACCTGATATCGCCATGTCGGTGCTCGAGTCGCTCGATCAGAAGATCGACCGGCATAGCCTTGACAAATGGGACCCCGACATCGCGGTCGAGGCATGGGCGGCGCTTTCCATGGCCTATAAAGTCGGCAAGTCCCAGAAGCCGCAGAACCTTCAGGCGTCGATCCAGGACAAACAGAATGCCGTACTGAGTAAAATCAGTCATATTGATCCGGGAAAGGCTTTTACACTGAACAAATAGCTCAACCATTTTCAGAAAGGCGGTCGTGTTATGGCTGGAAGTTTTCAAAATGAAATACCCGCTGCACGAATCAATCTCAAACTCGATGTCGGCAAAGGTGACGCGAAGAAAAAAACGGAATTGCCGCTCAAGATGCTGGTACTGGGCGATTTCTCCCTTAAAAACAAGGGAGAGCGGTTAGTTGAACGTGAGAAGATCAGCATCAACAAGAACAATTTCGAGCAGGTAATGGAGAGCCTCGACCTCAACGTCAAATACAATGTCGACAACAAACTGACCGGCGAGGGTGAACTCGGCGTCAATATGGACATTAAAAATCTCGATTCCTTCAAACCGGAAAATGTCGCGAAGAATGTTCCCGAGCTGAGCCGGCTGCTCGCGGCCCGTAACCTGCTGAAGGACCTCAAGTCGAATCTTCTGGACAACCGTGAGTTCAGGCAGCGCCTCGAAGAGATCATGAAAAATCCCGACGCCGTCAAATCGCTGCAGGATGAGTTGTCGAAAATCGTGCCGAAAGATAAACCGGCCGAGGAAGCAAAGGATAAAGCGTAACTGAAGGTCATTACAACCGAAAACACTTTCCATCATAAGGAGTATGGTTATGTCTGCCAAGCAGGAGAAAACAGCGGCTGCCGGAACTGCCGAAGCGCAGGGACTTGAGTACATCTATCAGACGATGGATCTCTCCATTCCCGACCACGAAGTCGATATTTCGGGTTTTAAAAACGCCGAAGCACTGGCTGAAAGCAAGCAAAATGAGCGTATTGGAGCGGCGCTCGCTTTTTTTGTCGATAGCCTTGTGCAATCGTCGCAGAGTGTCGAGCGGATCGATAAAGCGGTCCTTGATAATCAGATCGCCGAGATCGACCGCAAGATCTCCGCACAACTGGACGAAGTGATGCATCATCCGACCTTCCAGAAAATGGAAGCCGCCTGGCGAAGCCTGAAGTTTCTCGTCGATCGTACCGATTTCAGAAAAAATATTAAAATCGATATTCTCGACATTTCGAAGGATGATCTGGCCGGGGATTTTGAAGATGCACCTGAAACCATTCAATCGGGGCTCTATAAACATGTATATACCGACGAATACGATACCCCCGGAGGCGAACCGTATGCGGCGATGGTCTCGAACTACGAGTTTACCTCAATGGCGCCCGATGTAGCACTTATGAAGGAAGTCTCGCGGGTCGCATCGAGCTGTCACTGCCCGTTTATCGGCGGCGTTTCCGCTCAATTCTTTAATAAAGAGGATGTCCGTGACCTTCCAAAAATCGAAGATCTTCATAATTATATGGAGCGGAGCGAGTTCCTGCGTTGGAATGCTTTCCGTCAGACCGAGGACGCACGGTATGTCGGCCTTACGTTGCCCCGTTTCATGCTTCGCCTGCCTTACGGCCCGGATACACAACCGGTCAAAGAGTTCAATTACACCGAGGGTGTTACCGGAGACGACCATAACAAATACTTGTGGGGGAATGCATCATTCACCTTTGCGACGAATATGGTCCGTTCCTTTATCGATAACGGATGGTGCGTCCAGATACGGGGACCGGAGGCCGGCGGTAAAGTAGATGAACTGCCGATTCACCTGTTCGATGTCGGCAAGGGAAAGCAGATGAAGATACCCACAGAGATCCTTATTCCCGAGACGCGTGAGTTCGAGTTCGCGCAGGAAGGGTTCATCCCGCTCTCATTTTATAAGAATCGCGACTATGCCTGTTTCTTCTCCGCTAATTCCACGCAGAAGCCTTCGGAATACGATGATCCGATAGTGACGGCCAACATGCGAGTCAATTCGCGGTTACCCTATATTTTTCTTATTTCTCGTATCGCCCACTACCTGAAGGTGATTCAGCGGGAAAATATCGGTTCCACGAAGAGCAAAACCGTGCTTCAGGATGAGCTCAATGCCTGGATTACCGCGCTTGTGACGGAAATGAACGATCCGGGACCGGAACTGATAGCTACTCATCCTTTAAAGGCCGCCGAAGTTACGGTTGATGAGATCCTGGATAATCCCGGATTTTTCTCGGTCGGTCTGTCGGTCATGCCGCATTTCCAGATCGAAGGGATCGATATCAATCTGTCGTTGGTTTCCCAGATGCCGAAGGGAAAATAAAAAAATAAAAAAAACGCGGAATGTGACGGCCATCACATCCTGCGTTCAAATTAAAATCTATATTTTTACTACAATTGAAACTTAACATCATTCTTCACTGAAAGGAGTTTTATATGCCAATACCAGCCTATATGTGGCTCAAAGACGACACCGGAGCGGACGTGAAAGGATCAGTCGACGTTGCCGGACGCGAAGGGAGTGTTGAAATCATCGCCTTTGATCACCAGGTGCGTATCCCGACCGATCCGGACACCGGCAAACTGACCGGCACCCGGAAACATGAAGCGATTACCATCGTTAAAGCGTACGATGCGTCATCCCCTTATCTCTATAAGGCGGTTTGTGAAGGTCAGACTTTTACGGAAGTTGAAATTAAATGGTATCGTATCGATGACACCGGTACCGAGACCGAATATTTCAACCACAAGCTTTCAGACGTAAAAGTCTGTTCGGTGAAACCGATCATGTATAACGTCAAAGATCCTTCAAAAGAACGTTTTGTTCACCTTGAAGAGGTTCAGATGCGTTATCAGAAGATCGTATGGACGTATGTGGATGGAAATCTGCAGGCATCCGATGCCTGGAAAGAGGGCAGGTAACTTTGTAGTAGTTGCTGGTTACCTTTGTTCCGGAACACACAATGCGCTTCATTGCACCCCAATGAAGCGCTTCTTATTTTTTGAAGCACCATGACGCCGTATGAATCTGATAAATCCTCCCGTGTCAAAGTCGCACTGATACGTTGTCCATCCTACGACCGGACAATGGTTGAGCGTGCGATACGGCGTGGAATGGATCTTCTAGGAGGATGCGGAGGGTTTGCCCGGTCCGGAGAACGGATTCTCTTCAAACCGAATGTGCTCTGGGGAACCGATCCGGCACGGTGCATCGTTACCCATCCGGAAGTGTTGAGGGCCGCAGTAGCGGCTTTTATCGATACCGGCGCCGTAGTACAGTACGGCGACTCTCCCGCGGGCCTGCCCGGGGCGACTCGTGCCATGAGTAAGTGCGGTTACCGGCAGGCCCTTCAGTCGTTGCCGGCGGAGGCGGTTTCATTCGACGCCGGTGCTGATGTCGATTTCACGAAAGGCAGTGCCGGCAAACGGCTGCGGATCGCCCGTGCGGTGCTCGCTGCGGATGGAATCATCAACCTGCCGAAACTGAAAACGCACGGACTGACCCGGATGACCGGCGCCGTAAAGAACCTCTTCGGTTGTGTTCCGGGAATGACCAAAGGTCAGTACCATGCCCGGTTTCCCGATGTGTACGATTTTGCGGCGCTGCTCGCCGATATCGCCGCGTTTGTACACCCACGCCTCCATATCATGGATGCGATCGAGGCGATGGAAGGCAACGGGCCGCAGAGCGGCACGCCGAAGAAGCTGGGGGCGTTGTTGTTGTCAACCGATCCGGTCGCGCTCGATACGGTGGCGTGCCGGCTGATCAATCTCAATCCCGACCATGTGCCGACCATCGCAGCGGCGGCCCGGAGCGGACTGGGAACCGCGGATTTCGACGCGATCGATTGTGTCGGCGACAATCTTGACGCACTCATCGACCGTACCTTCGAAGCGGTCAGATCACCCCCGCCCCGATTGCCCGCCAGCGGGATATTGGGCGGGATCAGACGGTTTTTTCTTCCCCGGCCGGTGATCCGCCCCGCCCAATGTACGCGGTGTGGCTGCTGCGTGTCGGCGTGCCCGGTAACGCCGCGGGCGCTTGAACAACCGGACCAGGGGCGCAGACCGGTCTATGATTATTCCCGGTGCATAAGATGTTACTGCTGTCAGGAGGTCTGCCCGTCGGAAGCGATTGTGATTCGCCGGACGATCGCGGGACGATTGTTGCCGTTTGCCGCCTATGGTTCACTGTTGATCACAAGAAGCGGAAGTCGCCTCCACCACGGTCGGAAATGAACAGGGAAACTTTGCAGCGATTTCCGGGACATCCGCGAAAGAACGATGCGCTTTTCATGTACGGGGCGCTGCGGCCGAAGCCGTTCGTGTGTGCGTATGAACAACAGACCGTCGAAATCGTCTGCGGCCCGTCGTGCAGACCCGGCGATGAAATTCGCATTGACCGATGCGAAGCCGATGGCATTCACATCGTGGAGCGGAGAAACGGCGGGGGGACGGTGGTACTGGGACCGGGAATGGTGATTACGCTTATCGTCGGGGAGCGCCGTGGCGCACCTGCAACCGTCTGTTTTACCGGGATCCACGACGCCATGATCGCACTGCTCGGCGACGCAGGAATCAACGACGTCGTCCGAAGCGGGATCAGCGACCTATCGGTAAACGATCGTAAAATCCTTGGAAGCTCACTCTATCTCGGAACGCGGCCCTTCCTCTATTATTATCAGTCGAGCCTGCTTGTTGCCCCCGACCTCTCACTGTTCGAACGCTATCTCCGCCATCCTCCGCGCGAACCCGGCTACCGCCGGCGCCGGTCGCATCGGGAATTCTGTACGTCACTGGCTGAGGAGAATTGCACACGTTCCACGCACGCCATCAAGGAGCTTTTCAACGCGCGGTTGGCCGGGTATCTGCCCAATGCAAAAGCGGAGGAATAATCGGGCAGGGAATTATATTTATTCCGTAACAGCGACCATCTTTCAGTTATCGAGTAACACTTTTGCCCGCAACGATTCTTCTTATCAGCATCAACCGGTGCACGACACCCTATCCGGTCTATCCTCTCGGGTTGTCCCATGTAGCCGCCGCTTTGCGGCGGCAGGGATATCCGGTCACCATTGCAGACATGGCGTTCGAAGCCGACAGACTTGAAACGATTGTCGAGGCGACGGCACCCCGTTTTATCGGTTTGTCACTGCGCAATATCGACGACCACCGCATCGATGAAACGGTATTTTTCGTCCCGCAGCTTTTTGAAGTTGTGGAACGGGTGCGGCGGATCTCATCGGCAACGGTCATTCTCGGCGGAAGCGCGTATTCGCTTTTTCCCGAGGAGTTGCTCGAAACAACGGGCGCCGATTACGGCATTGTCGGCGAGGGGGACGAGGCGATGCCGAAACTGACCGGGATCCTTTCCGGTACATCGTTCCCCGCTCCCGCCGAGTTGGAATTGGTTCCCGGCCTCGTCTACCGGCAGGGGGGGAGAATCCTCCGTAACGCCGCGGCCGCGCTGGATGCGGCCGCGATCCCGGTGCCCTATCGTCAGTCCGACATGTTCGATTTTTATCAATCGAACGGCGGCGTCGTCAACATCCAGACGCAACGCGGCTGCCCCTTTACCTGCTGCTACTGCACCTATCCGGTCATCGAGGGAACCGCGCTGCGCCGGCGCGATGCGGCGGTGGTAGTTGACGAAATAGAGGAAGTGACGGCGCGCGGGGCGCGCTATCTCTTTATTGTCGATTCGGTGTTCAACAGCGACAACCGGCATGTCGCCGCCGTCTGTGAAGAGTTGATCACCCGCAACGCGGCAATTTCGTGGGGTTGCTTTATGCGGCCGAAGGGCATTACAAAGGAAATCATGGAGCTCATGGCGCGGGCGGGACTGCGCCATGTCGAGTTCGGCACCGACAGTCTCTGCGATACGGTGCTCGCCGCATACGGCAAGCAGTTTACCGTCGACGATATCGTGCAGGCCGATGAACGGGCGTATGCGGCGCAGGTGCGTCACGCCCATTTCCTCATCTGCGGAGGTCCGGGAGAGACCGTCGCGACGTTGCACGAGTCGTTCGCAAATTCCCTCCGCCTGAAAAAAACCGCCATTTTCCCTTTTGTCGGCATGCGGCTCTATCCGGGGACGTCGCTCCACCGCCGGGTGCTGGCGGAGGGCGGCATCGATGCACAGACCGATCTGCTGCATCCTTATTTTTATATTACCGCCGGTCTTACCAAAGAGCGCGTCACCGTATTGCTCGACGAATTCCATGAAAAATCACCCCGCTGGATCGTCAGGGACTCCACACCGGAGCAACGCCGGGTGATCGAACGGCTCCGGGCAAAGAACATAACCGGACCGCTTTGGGAATTTCTCGCGCAATAGGAGACGGCACCGATGAATATAGTCCTGGTACAGCCGCGTGGATTTTCATGGACGCCGCATCAATCGGTTGAAAAAGTCGCCTGTATCATGCCGCCGGTGGGGCTTGCTTCGATTGCTGCGGTGCTGCGCGCCGCGGGACACCGGGTAGCGATTATCGACGGCGCACTCGATTCCGGGCTGACCAACAGCCGGATTGCCGACCGTATTCTCGCCCATCACCCCGCCATGGTGGGGTTTACCGCGACCACCAGCGGCTTTCCCGATGCGTATGATCTCTGCCGCCAGGTAAAGGAACGCAGCGGCGCCGTCACCACGGTATTCGGCGGGGTGCATGCCTCGTGGGGGAGGGGGGGGGTGCTCGGCAGCCATCCCGCCATCGACGTCGTTATCGCCGGAGAAGGCGAGACGGTGATGCGCCTGCTTGCGGAGGGAGAACGGACGAGTGATCGCTGTTTCTTCCGTAACGGCGGCGCAATCGCGAGCGGAACGCGGGAAACACCGCTTATCAAACTCGACGACCTACCTTTTCCGGCGTACGACCTGCTTGACGGATTCCCGAAGCGCTACCTGTCGCCGCTCTTCAGCTATCCCCGCGCTCCGTGCGCCTCCGTCATTTCTTCACGGGGGTGCGTTTACCGCTGTTCCTATTGCGACCGTTCGGTGTTCGGGGCGGGGTTCCGCTGGAACTCCCCTGAATACACTTTCGGACAGATGGAGCGGCTTTATCGCGATTACGGCGTGCGGCATGTCAATTTCTACGACGACCTTTTCACCCTGAACCGGCTGCGGGTGGAAACGCTCTGCAGGCGCCTGGAAGATGCCCGCCTCCCCCTTACCTTCAACTGCATTGTGCGGGTCGGTCATATCGACCGGGAGTTGATCGCGCTTCTCAAGCGCGGCCGGTGTTTCTTGGTATCGGTGGGGATCGAATCGGGCGACCAGTCGTTTCTCGACACCCACAAGGCCGGGCTCGACCTCGTCGCAATACGGCGCGATGTCGAACTTCTGCATAAGAACGGACTCTGGGTGAAGGGGCTTTTCATGATGGGCTTTCCGGGCGAGACCGAATCGTCAATCATACAAACAAGGGAATTCGCCTGCTCGCTGCCGCTCAAGGACGCGAATATGACCGCTTTTACGCCGTTCCCCGGCGCCCCCATCACCGCAACGATCGGCGAATACGGCGCCTTTGAAAACGACTGGGCGAAACTTGATTGCGTCAATTTTGCCTTCGTGCCGCACGGGATTGCCTCGCGCGAGGCGCTCGAACACCACCGGGCCCTTTTCTACCGTCAGTTTTACTCACGGCCGTTCATGCGGCGGAAGGTTTACCCGAAGATTCTGTTTCAGTCGCCGCACAGCGTCTGGAGGCTCATCCGGCATGCGCCGACGTTTTTAGGGTACCGGAAGAAACTTGACAGCGAGGCGGAGGGGAAGAGGAATCGTAGTTGCAGTCACCGCCGGGGATGAGTATTCGGAAGTCGGAAGAAGGGGCGCCCGGCGTATCGCCCTGATGCTCTATCGTATGGATATGAAAGGTAATTGCATGAAACGTCTGCGCGGACTCAACTTCGGCGGATGGTTGAGCCAGATCGATGCGATCGCGGAGAAAGACCCGGAATCGTTTCCCGGTGTCGATGCGCACATGGAGCGCTTCATCGGCCGTGACGACTTCCTTCTGCAGAAACAGTGGGGGTTCAACCATGTCAGGCTCCCCGTCGATGCGCATCACTTCTTTACCGATAATGATTCGCCGATCGAACCGCGGCTGAAGTTCGTTGACCGGGCGCTGGAATGGGCTGCGGAGGCGGGATTGCGGCTTATCCTCGATCTGCATGAGTGCCCGGGCCATGACTTTGCCGAGGCGGCCGACGTGCCGGTGCAGAAGCTTTTCCTCGAAGAATCATATCTGCGAAGGACGGCCCGGATATGGGCAGTGCTTGCGGAACGGTACAGCGGTCGTGTGCACGTCCTGTTCGAGGTCCTCAATGAACCGGTTGCACCCGATGCGGCGGTCTGGAACAGGGTCAAGGACGCGCTCTTCCGGGAAATCCGCCGGCATGCCCCGCTGAACCCGATCGTGGTCGGGTCGAACATGTGGAACTGGCCGTCGACGTATCGCGAACTCACGCCGGTGGAAGACGACGCCGTTGTTTACAGCTTTCATTTCTACGAGCCGCTGCTCTTTACCCATCAGAATGCGCCGTGGATACGCGAACCGGAGATCAGGACCCGGAGGACCTACCCCGCCGATTTCGGAGAGGGATTAACGCGTAAATACGGTTTCGTACACTCCGCCGGTGCGTGGAGCCGCGACCGGTTTTTCCGGGAGATTGAACCGGTCGCGCAGTTCGGGAGGAAGTACGGTGCGCCGGTCATCTGCAACGAATTCGGCGTGTACGCGCCGGTGCCCGTGGAACTGCAGCTGCGATGGCTCGACGATCTGCTTTCGGTGCTGCGGGAACTGGGGATCGGATTTACGTATTGGAACTATAAAAATCTTGACTTCGGCGTCGTTTCGCGTGGGGAGGCGCTGCATGAAAAACTGCCGCAGTACGATAATCCGGAGCGGATCAATTACCGGGCGCTGGAAGTTCTGCGGAGGTATTGATGCCGAAACCGGGGAGGGGCGGAAACTCGTCCGCCCTGAAAATTCATTTCTTCACCCCTCCCTTTTTCATTTCACACGCCTTTTTACATTCGCCCCTGCGGTGCGGGCGGCAGCACTCTTTGCGATTTCTCATGCCCGACCCCCCGAGGGTAAGCCGCACATACGGCCCGGAAAGGTCGCTGTCGGGGCCGTCGGTAAGCCGTACGCTGTTGCGGTACCACCGGCCGTTATCAACCGGATCGAGGATATACCCCGCCCGCAGACCGATGGTCATCCTTCCCGGTTTGCCGCGGGGCATCGGATGGGAAAAGTGCAATCCAAGCCCCAGGTCGATAAGAAACGTCAATTGATGGAGCGGGCTTGACTCAGGCAATTGTGACGGGATGGCCAGCGCCGAATCGAACGGAACATCTCTCGGGCCGGCCCACAGGGAGGTCACGCCGCCCCCGATGCCGACAAGGGGGTACAACGAAACGTTCGGCGTCGAAACCAGCGAGAAACCGTGCAGCGAGAAAAACCTTCCCGCGCTGAACCTGCTTTCGTTGTTGTCCGTTTTGTTACGCCTCCAGAACAAACCTTCGAACTCTCCGCCGCGTATGTATCTTCGGTAACGGCGGATGCCTCCGAACCCGAGCGACAGGCCGTAACGGGAAAATTCACCGTAGCCCATATCCGTCAGGCTATTATTAACCTCGCCATTTCCCACCAGAGCGCCGCCCAGCATGAAATAATGGGTGCCGTCTTTCATTTTCCCATGGTGCCCGTACTCCTTTTTCCCGGTACAGCACGATCCTGCCATTGCCGCCGAAGAAAACATGATTGTCGCGACAAGCGCGTATAGAAACAGCTTTTTCATGATCTCCTCCCGTCGTCTTCAGGTTTACCTACTGTTTATCGATGACTCTCCGATAGACCGCACGTCGCAGCGGTGCCGTCTGCGGAGATCCGTTGCCATGTTTCCTTTGTAAAACAAATCCCTTCGAGTTCACCCATACAAAGGCCCGCGTTGCATCGTCATTACTTTCAGCCTGCCGTGCCGTCTGCCATGACAGCTCCTCAAGGGTAAAATACTCTCCGTTCAGCCCGATCGGCGTGACGGGACCGAACAGGGTTATGAAACTGCCGGTCAGACCGCCTAAAAGCAGTCTTTTCGATTTCAGAATCAACTCCATACATCCTCCCGTCCATACGGCGCTTGCCGGATTAAAATATCGTCAAACTATAGCAGTGAATATCAAATACCATGCCGGGAGGTAATTTTTAAGAAAGAGGAGTAGGGAAGGGAGGGAGCCGGGTATCTGTCGATCATAACTATTTGATACCCGGCTTGCCTTGAGAGCGGCAACAGGTTACTTCGTTCCCCAGAATCCGTGAAGGTTACAGAACTCGCGTGCCTGCAGCGGAGCGCTCTGGTCTTCCACCATGAACGTCGCTTCCGCAACATTGTCACCCTCTTTGAAATCGTGACGCAGCACTTTGTCGCCCACCAGAAGTTCAACGAAAAGGATGTAGTGTTCCGGAGTCATCGGGTGGGCGATCTCCCCGATCTTCACCGTGACCTTGTTTCCATTGCGGTCAATCACCGGCACATGTTTCTCTTTTACCGCGTCGGTCGTGTTCGGCACAAGCTCGCGCATCGGCTGATTGCAGCAGACGAGGACGCTGCTCTTCCCGTTCCACAGTCCCTCCACGACATTGCCGCAAACATCACATTTGTATACACTCTTCTTTCTTACCATAATGCCTCCTTGGAGTTTGAGATGGGAAGTTGCAACAAATATAGTAAACGCAGTGACAGCTTCAAAACGGATCGACGGCAGCTTAAGACAATCGCACGCTCATCGTATCGAAATTACTCGACCTCTGAACAAAAATGCAAACGCTATGCCATGGATCAAGGCGATTTTCAATCCTGAATCGGTGAAATTGTTACCCTTCTGTCTTGCCGGAATCAGTTTACGAAAGACGTTGTTGTATTGAAATACAACTCCTCTGCTTCTTAGAATGGGTGCCCCGCCATGCGGACAAGGTCGATTGAAACGTACGCAACGGACCGCAAAGGTGTATTTTAAAACCTTCCGGTGCACGGATGTATTTCTGAAAAGGAAGATTGTTGTTCAACGACGGTAAATAGAAGTCGAGGCTCACCTCCATGCACGTCCACCATTTCCTCGCGACTGCACGCATCACGAATCTGCGGCTCGATGCCGTTATCGGCTGCAACGATTGGGAGCGAAACCGCACGCAGGAGATCGTCATCAATCTCACGATGGAATTCGACCCTGCGGAGGCGCTCGCTGCCGATCGTCTCGGGGCGACGCTCGATTATCGCGCAATCAAGAAAAAGATTATCGCTTCGGTCGCCGCGTCGTCATTCAACCTGCTCGAATCGCTTACCTCCCATATCCTCAATCTGGTCATGGAAGAGCCGCGCGTGGTGCGCGCCACGGTAACGGTTGACAAACCAAAGGCCCTGCGGTTCGCCGATTCGGTTTCGATCACCCTTTCGGCGCACCGTGAACCATGAACCGGGTTGTTATCGGGATCGGATCGAACATCGATCCGTACCGGCATATCGAACGGGCGCTCGATTGCCTGGCGAAGGAGCACCGGCTTATCCGGTCATCTTCGCTTTCGGTCACGGCGCCGCTGGGATTCGCCGCACAAGCGGATTTCGTTAATGGCGCCGCCCTTATCGGGACCGACCTCGATATCAACAGGTTCACTCGGTATCTTAAAGACCTCGAACAACGACTCGGCCGCGTTAAAACGGAAAACAAGTCCGGTCCGCGCACGATCGACCTTGATATTGTCGTCTGGAACGGCACGGTCGTGGATGATGATTATTACAAGCGGGATTTTCTACGGAAGACGGTGGATGAGATCAGGAAACCTGACTCTCGCCGACCATTCAGCGTACCTGCTGCATCATGGAAACGGCAGCGGTGAGCCTGGATCTGCCCCGTCAATCTTCATCGCAACAATCCCCTTTGTACGACTATCCGGCCGGCCCGGGATAAACCAGCAAGGATCCGGCCCCCCTACCGATGGCGATTCATAGGTACCCGCCAGCCGTCCCGCGTTTTGTATGGCTCACTACAATGATAAATAAATAATATAATTGCAAAGGATGAAGGAGTTCCCGGGAGATCCCCCGGAATCACAACGGGTTACCCCGGATTTCACCCCACGCTTCGTTTCCGGATGCCTCGCCGCCTTGCGGCAAAAACCCATTCCTTGCCCTCGCTTCCGCCTTTTCTCCCGAAATTTTCATTATTTCTCCGTTGACTCCCCCCGGCATATATTGTATAATTTTTTTTTCATAGGTAGCACAGGTTGTGGATTTGAATTATTTTATACCAGTTCCGCCTTCGGGGGGAACATTTAAAAGGAGCATTGTGGGATGATCGAAACCATCAGGAAACGTGACGGGAAACTTGTTCCTTACGACAACTATAAAATCGCCAACGCGATTTTCAAAGCGGCGGAGGCGGTGGGCGGAAAGGACTTCGGGGTGGCGCTTTCTCTTGCAAAGCAGGTGGAGGACGTCGTCGCGCGGAAATTCCACCCTAAGTCAATCCCTGCCGTGGAAGAAATACAGGACCTTGTCGAAAAGACGCTGATCGAGCAGGGGCATGCAAAGGTCGCCAAGGCGTATATTCTCTATCGTGAAGGGCACCGCCGGATTCGCAGCACCCGCGAACTGCTGCTCGACATCGCCACCACGATGGACGGCTACCTCAGGCAGGAGGACTGGCGCGTTCATGAGAATTCGAACGTGAACTATTCGCTCGGCGGCCTGATCCTCCACAACAGCGGCGCGATAACGGCCAACTACTGGCTCGACAGCATCTACAGCCACGAAATCTCAACAGCGCACCGCAACGGCGACTTTCATCTGCACGATCTTTCGATGTTTTCGGGATACTGCGCGGGCTGGTCCCTTCGTCAGCTCATCGCCGAAGGCCTGGGCGGGGTGACGGGAAAAATTTCATCATCCGCGCCGAAGCACCTCTCCACGCTCATCCAGCAGATGGTCAACTTTTTGGGCATCCTGCAGAATGAGTGGGCCGGGGCGCAGGCGTTCTCATCGTTCGATACCTACCTTGCGCCGTTTGTCAGGGTTGACAATCTATCGTATGACGATGTCAAGCAGCAGGTGCAGTCATTTGTGTTCGGCGTCAACACGCCCTCACGCTGGGGATCGCAGGCGCCCTTCACCAACATAACCATCGACTGGGTGGTGCCCGAGGACCTGCGCGACCAGCCGGCAATCGTGGGAGGGCAGCCCATCGAGGCGGCCTACGGCGAATTTCAGCCTGAAATGGACCTGATCAACAGGGCTTTTCTCGAGGTCCTGATCGAGGGAGATTCCGAAGGCCGCGGTTTTTCCTACCCGATTCCAACCTATAACATTACCGAGAATTTCAACTGGGAGAGCGAAAATGCCCGTTTGCTCTTCAAAATGACCGGCAAGTATGGGACCCCCTATTTCCAGAATTTCATCAACTCATCGCTCAATCCGGGCGACGTGCGGTCGATGTGCTGCAGGCTGCAACTGGACAAAAGGGAACTCCGCAACCGGGGCGGGGGGCTCTTCGGCGCCGATGAATTTACCGGATCGATCGGGGTGGTGACGATCAACCTTCCGCGCATCGGCTACCGCTCCTCGGCCCGCGAGGAGTACTTCAAGCACCTCGACCACTACATGGACCTCGCACGCGATTCTCTTGAGGTAAAGCGCCAGGTCATTTCCCGCCTCATGGATCAGGGGCTTTTCCCGTATACGCAGCGCTACCTGCGCCACTGGAACAACCATTTCTCGACGATCGGGCTTATCGGGATGAACGAGTCGACCCAGAACTTTCTCGGGAAGGACATGACCCATCCCGAAGCGCGGCAGTTCGCCAAAGAGGTCCTGGTACACATGCGGGAGCGGCTCATGTGTTATCAGGAGGAGACCGGGCACCTGTTCAACCTCGAAGCGACGCCGGGTGAAGGAACGTCGTATCGCCTTGCTAAAAAGGACCGGGAGAAGTTTCCGCGCATGATCGTCCCCGGAGGCGAAAATTCGTTCTACACCAATTCGACGCAGCTGCCGGTAAACGCGACCGACGACCTTTTCGAGGCACTTGACATGCAGAAAGACATCCAGAAGCTCTACACCGGCGGCACGGTGTTTCACGCGTTTCTCGGCGAAGCGATCGACGATCCCGGCATCTGCAAACGCCTGGTGAAAAAGATCGCCGAAAATTATCGGATCCCCTATTTTACCCTCTCGCCGACCTTTTCCATCTGCAAACAGCACGGGTATATCAAGGGAGAGCATTTTTCATGCCCGCAGTGCAGCGAGGAGACCGAGGTCTATTCACGGATCGTCGGTTACTACCGGCCGGTGCAGCACTGGAACGCAGGAAAGAAGTCGGAATTCAACCATAGGAAACTGTTTGTCGTCGAGGGTAAAAAGCCTCCGGCGGCACCGGCCCTGCCTGAACGATTCATCGATGCGGAGGTGGAATGCCGGGAGGAGACCGTGCTGGCATCGGTGGCTGGCTGAAATACTCTTTCATCGATTTTCCCGGGACGGTGTCAACCGTCCTTTTTTTTCGCGGCTGCAATCTGCGCTGCCCCTATTGCCATAATCCTGCGCTGGTGAACGGCACGACCGAGCCGGTGAAACTCGATGAGGTCGCCGCATATCTCGTGCGGCGGAGAGGGATCATCGAGGGAGCGGTGCTGAGCGGGGGAGAACCGACGCTGCAACGGGAATTGCCTGAAGTCGCTGAGCGACTCCGCCGCCTCGGAATGAAAATCAAGCTTGACACCAACGGATTACTCCCCGACATGATTACCGCCACCGCCCCCGACTACCTTGCGCTGGACCTGAAAACCACCCCATCGCGCTACGGGGAACTCGGGTGGCAGGGTGGAGCGTGTGAAGAGGCAATCGGGCAATCGCTTGCGATTGTCAAATCAATGGGAAAAAGCGCCGAGGTACGGGTCACCATGGCCGCGCCGTTCGTGGGGGAGGCAGAGATTGAGGTTTTTATGACCATGCTGCAGGGGGTGCGGACGGTGTACCTGCAGCCGTTCCGCGTGAGCGGGGAACTGCTCGATCCGGGATTCGCCGCGCGCGGACATGTGGCAATAGAGACGATACACCGCTTTCGCGACCGGCTGGCGGGGGTGGTGGGAAGATGTGTGGTGAGGGGGGAGGGGGAAGGATGAAGGCAAGAGGATGAAGGATGAATATGCAGGCTGTAGGCCGTCAACGGGAGGACGGAGCCGGCGGGGGGTACCTATTTCATCACCGTCACGGCAGTGCGGGTATGGTAAGCGCCCCCGTTGAAGGTCAGCATATAGATGCCGCTGCGGAGAACCCTGCAATCGAATACTGCCGTTGATCTGCCGGATTGACCTATGGGCACCACGCCCTCCTTCACCAGCCTCCCGTTGACGGCATATAACCGCAGCATGCCGCTTCGAACCGTCAGCGGATTACAGGCGATGTTGACGCTCATTCTGCCGCCCAGGTATGCCGCTTTCATCCCGGATGCCGGCGTTGTTCCCGCGGAAACGGCCGCGGCGGCGGTGGCCGGATCCGTAAAGACGCCGAACACGCTGAAGTGCGTGGTAAGCGCGGTAATGACATTGACAGCCGTGTCAACGCGGAATTCTACCGGCGACCACTGGCCGGCGGAATCGTCCAGCCACAGCAAGACGATCGACTTCTCCGGCGCGCCGCCGAGGTCGCTTTCGTTGTAGGGGATGGCGATTTCGGCGGTCGTAAGCGACCGCATTATCCCGGAATCCGCCGTCACCGATATGGCTTTTACTTTGCCGGCGGAGCCGGGCGCCTCCGAGAGCTCGTCGGCGGCCAGCGTCGCCGTGGTGATGGAACCGCCCGTTTTCGCATTGAGCGTCAGGTTGATGACCAGGTCCGTCGTGTCGGCGGCTACCGTGACGGTATAGGCGGAATCCGTGACCTTCTGAACGGCGGCGCTTTCAAAGCTTGCGGTTTGCGCCGCGAGCATGGTGACTGCTGTGACATGAAGTCCGTATTTTTCCCAGAGACTTCCGCAAACGACTTTACAGTACAGGGTTCCCGCCGTCATCGCATTGTAATTGATGATGCCGTTGATGCTCCCCGCCAGCCGATTCCCGGAAGCGTCATGGAGCGTGACATACGGCATGGAACCGGAGCGGTCATAGGCGCTCCCGGAGTATTCGGGCAGTGTCCTGACAATCGCCAGCCGCGGTCCCGGCAGATCGAATTTATAATAATCGACGTCGTTATACTTGTTAAGCGAATCAGTGAGCGTGTCCATTATCCCGAAAACCATGGCGCCCCTCAATACGCTGTCGATGCTGACAGTAAAAGCGGTACTTAAATTATCGTTCGGCTCGTAAGGATCAGCTGCTGCAGCCTTGTTGATGGTAAACGGCGCATCCGAAACGTCGGACGGCGGATTCGCGACGTTTTCAGCGGTCACCCGTACCAGCACGCTGCTGCAGGTTGATTTCAGATAGGGAATGTACCAGGTGTAACTTGTTAAAGATGTTGAGGCAATCCGCCACCACGTCGCGCCGTTGGTAAGTGAATAGTCGATCGAGAAACTTGAAATCGAGGCGTCCGCCTGCCAGGAAACGGAGATCGCCTCATCCGCATCGAACGTCTCTCCGCCATTGGGAAAGACCACCGTGATGCCGTTCGACCGCGAGGTGTCAACCGTGATTCCGTAGTTGGCCCAGTCGACACATTCCACCTTGCAGTAAAAGGTTCCCGCGGAAGAGGCGTTGTAGGTAATGCTGCCGTTATAGCCTGCCGCCAGCCAGTTCCCTGAAGCGTCATGGAGCATGATGAACGGAACCCGGTCGGAGCGGTTATACGCGCTCGTAGTGTATTCCGGCGACGTTTTGATGGTCACCAGCCGCGCTCCCGGCAGATCGAATTTGTAATAATCGACGTCATTATAGCTTTTCGCCGCTGTATCGAGTGTGTCCTGCCCGCCGAACAGCAGGGCGCCGCTCAACGTGGTGCCGATAGCGGCGCTGAAGGCGGAAGCCGGATCATCGTTCGGTTCGTACGGGTCCACCGCCGCAGTCTTATTTATTGTAAACGGTGCATCCGAAACATCCGAAGGCGGGTTGGCGATGCTTTGCGCTGTCACCCGCACCAGCGCGCTGCCGCAGGTATTTTCCAGAAAGGGGATATACCAGGTATAGCTCTTTGCGGATGTGTAATCGAGGAATGTCCACGCGGTTCCGTTGGTAAGAGAATAATCCACCCGGAAATTCGAAATCGATGCGTCCGCCTGCCAGGTGATGGTGACTTCCTGATCACCCTCGTATGTCTCGTTGCCGTTGGGGGTGACGAGGGTGATCGCCTGGGAGAAAATATCAACGACAAGTAACGCAATTACCGTTAATCCGGCAAGCCGCATGGGTGAATTCATCTGTTGAGCCTTTTTTAAGGGTGACTGGTAATAATAATATAGCTTCTTCGAGGATCCCTGTCTATATGTCGGGTGCAGGAAGTGTGTTCTTCGTTGTTTATGTCGATGGTGTCCTTTTTGAGTTACATGGGCACAGGAAAGATTTTCAGCCGGTGAAAAATGCGGAAATGTCGAATTCCATTTTCCCCGCCCCCTTCCTCACGGTCGGGGCACGGTATAAATGGACAGGATCGAACCTGTGCGTCAAAGTTGCCGGCTCCCCCCGTCTTCTCTCACCCCAGCGGCACCGCCCTCGCTTTCCCTTCGGTAAACGTTGTGCAGCGGTTGATGCCCCAACTGTGGAGCACCGGGATGATGTCGGCGAATGATTTTCCCACGAGCTCCGGGTCGTGGGCGTCGGAGCCGATGGTGACTGGCGCCTGCCGGTCGCGTATATGGCTCAGGAGCATGACGAACGGGTCGGGTCCTTCGGGGATGTTGAGTTGCGACCAGAGGTAGCCGTTGGCGTTGATTTCGATGCACGCGCCGCTTTCGAGGGCGGTCTGTACCGTGGCCGCGATCTCCTTTTCAAAAAGGGCAATGGCGCCGCTTTGGGGCCAGCGCAGATACCGCCAGATGAAATCGAGGTGCGCGAGCGAATGAAAGCGCTTTGATTGCAGTGCCGCGCGCGCGCAGCGGAAGTACTCGGCGATGACCTGCTCTTCATTGTAAACAGTATAATCGGCGAGGTGCTTCCAGCCGAACCGCGGAAGGCAGTGGATGGAGCCGAGGAAAAAGTCGAAGGCGAAATGGTCGAGGAAGGGAAGCAGAAGCTCTTCCGCCCCCTCGACGAAATCGATTTCCAGGCCGATTTTCACGGAAATCCGGTCCCGATACAGCTCCCTGAGTTCCGAAAGTTCTGCGCAATACCGAGTAATGTTGCGCTCGTTCATCCCCCAATCCCAGTAGCGGCGGCGCTGGACGTGCGTCAGGTAGTAGCGGCCCAGGTGGTCGGAAAAGCCGATCTCGTCGAATCCCCGTTCAATAGCCTTTTCGATATACTGGATGGTCTTACCCTGTGCGTGTCCGCAGTAGGGAGTATGAATATGGTAATCGACGATCACGTGGTACGGGCCTTACACCTTGAGTTCAGCTTCCATCAGGATACCGAAGCGGTCGACAGCCCGTTGGAGAAGCGGATCGACATTTTCATGGATGAATTCACGGACCTGCTGCGGCGCCCGACCGATGAAATTGTCGACCCTGAGCAGGCGGTCGATATCGTCGCGTGAGAGTCCGAAGAGGGGGTCCTTCACGATGCGTTCGAGAAGGTCATTCTCCATTCCCTCCGTTTTTACTCTTTTACCGGCTTCCATGGAATGGACCCGTATACGTTCGTGCAGTTCCTGCCGGTCGCCGCCCTTCTTGACTCCTGCCATGATGATGTTTTCGGTTGCCATGAAGGGAAGCTCCTCGCGTATATGGCGTTCGATCATTTTATCGTACACGACTAGTCCGCTGCAGACATTTGAGGCGATGATAAGCGAAGCGTCGGCCGCGAGGAACATTTCGGGAATCGAGAGACGCTTGTTGGCGCTGTCGTCGAGCGTGCGCTCGAACCACTGTTCCGAAGCGGTCATCGCCGGAGAGAGCGAAAGTGAAATAATGTAGCGGCAGAGCGACGTGAGCCGCTCGGAGCGCATGGGATTGCGTTTATACGCCATAGCCGAAGAGCCGACCTGTCCTTTTTCGAACGGTTCTTCGATCTCTTTGAGGTTCTGCAGCAGCCTGATATCGTTGGCCATTTTGTGGAGCGACTGCGCAAGGCCGGAGAGAAGCGACGCTGCCCGGGCATCGATCTTGCGGGAATAGGTCTGTCCGGAAACGGGTTGTATCCTGGCAAACCCCATGCGTTGTGAAACGTCCCGATCGAGCTGCTTCACCTTCTCATGGTCGCCGCCGAAGAGTTCGAGAAAACTTGCCTGGGTGCCGGTGGTCCCTTTCACTCCCAGAAAAGGCAGATTGTCGATAAAGTTGACCACTGCTTCAAAATCCATAAACAGCTCGTAGAGCCAGAGTGTCGTACGTTTTCCCACCGTGGTGAGTTGTGCGGGCTGAAAATGGGTAAAACCGACTGTGGCCCGATCGGCATGGGAGAGCGCGAATTTTTTCAGGTGAGTAATCAATCCGGCAAGCCTTGACAGGATGAGTTTGAAGGCATCGCGCATCTGGATGAGGTCGGTGTTGTCGCCGACGAACGCGCTTGTGGCGCCAAGGTGAATGATCGGTTTTGCCTTGGGGCAGCACTCGCCGAAAGTATGGATATGCGCCATGACATCATGACGGAATTTTGATTCGAAGGCCGCCGCCCGGTCGAGATCAATATCATCGACATGCAAGCGCATTTCCTCAAGTTGTTCGTCCATTATGGGAAGACCGAGGAGTTGCTCGCTTTCAGCGAGAGCGATCCAGAGCTTACGCCAGGTGGAAAATTTGTTCTGCGCCGAAAAAATGGAGGACATCCGATGTGATGCGTAACGTTCCAGCAGCGGGTTCTGGTAATCATACTTTGTTTCACCGCACATGAAGCAGCCTCCTGGTGTATGAAGGTATATAAAATATATTGTCCGGGTTCTGCAGGGAAGGAGGGGAGAAAGTATATTATATAACAATAAACTTGAATGAGATTGGACGCCGTTTTATTTTCATTTTCTATAAAGAAGGATAGAGATATTCACGACCTTATTCGAAGGGGAGGTACTGTGATTACGCGTATGGGTAAATTGATAGTGATTCTGATAGTATGCGTCGGGGTGCAGTTGCATGCACAATCAATCGAGGAGTTGATGACCAAGGGTCAACAACTGCTTGAACGGGGGGCTTTCAGCGAGGCGGTTTCCGCGTTTCGTAATGTGACCAGCCGGGAACCGGACAATTTCGAGGCGCAGTTCAACCTCGGGTTCGCCTATCTGCAGTGGGGCCGCAACTCGAATGCGATCACGGAGTTTAAGAAGGCGTTGCGGTATCAGCCAAGTAATTCCGAGGTTTGGTCGAACCTTGCGATTGCCTACGAAAACCTCGGGCAGAGCGACCAATCTATCGGCGCTCTAAATAATGCAGTCAAGTATAACCCGAGCAACATCACCGCCCGTATCAATCTTGCCGCGATGTACCATAATGCTAATCAATACGGCAAGGCGATCGCGCATTATAAAGAGGCGGTCGCCATAGACGGGACAAATGAGGAGGCGCTTACCAACCTCGCGAAATGTCTGGTGAGCACCGGCAAGTTCGCCGAATCAAAAAATTATCTCATGCGGGCCGTTGCCGCCAATCCGAGTAATGCCGAAGCACGTATCGAACTCGGCAATATCTCCTGGAAAAATGAGAAAAATGTCGATAAGGGGATTGAAGAATACAAGAAGGCGATTACCGCCCAGCCTTCCGCGGTGGCGGCCTATGATGCCCTTGCCTCGGCCTATGAAGCGAAAGGCGACAAGGCACAGGCAATCGAGACATTGAAAAATTCGCTGGTCTACATCGATGAAGCGCTGCAGAAAGAAAAGGTGCAGAACCGCATCGACCGTCTCGAACTTGGCGACACCCAGAAGGGCAAGGGAGAGGGCGGCACGAAGCTGACGACAAAGAGCCAGATCGACGATTTGAAAAAAGAGCTGCGTACAACGGAGAGGACACAATCCCAGCAGCTTGAGACCAAACCGGTCGATATTATGGGGGACTTCAACGACCTCAATGCCGCGGATGACAATGCGAATCCGCTGGACCTGAAGAGCGAAGCGAAGAAAAAGAGCGCCGACAAGAAGACTGCAGACAAGAAGACCGCCGACAAGAAGACTGCAGACAAGAAGACTGCAGACAAGAAAACTGCCGACAAGGAAAACTAGGAGACCGCACACAATCAGTGCTCAGTAGGGGTAGATAATTTCAGGAGATGGTTCACCGGGTAACGGACTATCTCCTTTTTTATTTTCAGGGCGGCTTCGGGGTATTGATGATTCATTATCTTTCATATCGTTCAGTAGTGAAATCCCGTTACGGGCAACCGGTGCTCAAGGTACCGGTCAATGCGGGGTTTTCCTGCCCGAACCGCGATGGGACGAAGAGCGCCGAGGGCTGCCGCTTCTGCGATAACCGATCGTTCAGCCCGGTGGCGCTGCGGCAGGTTGAAAGCCCGGCGGCGGAACAGCTGCGCACGGCACTTGCCCGCAGAAGGGGCCGCAACGGACCGGTTCTGCCCTATCTGCAGCCTTTCTCCAACACCTACGGAACCATTGAGGAACTGAAGAAACGGTATGAGCCGCTGCTCGCCGTGCCCGGCGTTATAGGACTCGCGATCGGCACGCGGCCGGATTGCTTTACCGAGGAAACGTACCGGTATCTCGCCGAACTGGCGCGGCGCACCTGCCTCAGTATCGAACTCGGTCTGCAGAGCGCTCACGACGCGACGCTTGCGCTTTGCAACCGCGGGCATACCTTCGCTGATTTCATTGCCGCGGTGACGAGACTCTCATCCGATACTATCGAAACCGTGGCCCACGTGATGCTGGGGCTTCCGGGGGAGACAGGCGAAATAATGATGCGGACCGCCGACCGGCTTGCGGCGCTTCCCTGCACCGGCGTCAAAATCCATCAGCTCATGGTCATCGAGGGAACGGAGTTCGCGACGTGGTACCGGGAGGGGAGGCTTGCGGTCCTGGATCTTGACGAATACGCGGAACTCCTCTGCGGTTTCCTCTCGCATCTGCGGCCCGACCAGCAGATCCACCGCATCATGGCCGATTCGACAACGGCAAACGGACTGATCGCGCCGCTCTGGAGCGCCGACAAGCCGGGGTCGCTGCGGGTGATTCACCGATACATGGACGAACATGCGACGCGGCAGGGATCTCAATACGGCGTAGGCCGCTTGAACGGCTGATACCTGATGAAATTGGTAAGGTCGGTGGAGTAGAAGAAGCCGATCTTGAAGCTTGACTGAGAGAGCCACATGTTCTCGGTTGATTTTCCCGCCTTGACGTTTCCCGACGCGTCGTAGATGGTGGTGCGCGGGGTGAGGGAGTAAATGAGCGGTTGACCGATATCGAGACGGAACATATGGCTCCGGTAACGGTAGACGAAATTGACAACAGCGTTAAGCCACATCTCCTTGTCGAAATTCTTCCGTTTGCAGGCGGCGTCAAACCGGTCGTTCCGCATGCTTCCGTAATATTTGCTCATCCACAGATAACGGCGCCATATCAGGGTCGAAATGACGATCGCCGCCGACTGGTCCCGCATGCCGAATACCGGAATCGAGGCGAAGATATCGAGCGCGAGTTCGAAAAAGTTCTCCCTGCCGTAGGAGAAATCCTGCGAGGAGAAGTCGTCGGGATTCCATACGGTATCCGGACAGCCCGTCCCGGCGAATCCGCCGTCCGGACGCAGGAAATCGTAGCGCATATGCTGATAGTTGCACAGTATCGCCGCGTCGATGAAACTCATCGGGTGTTTCCACGGAAAAATATTGACATTAGGGTTGATCTGGAAAACGAAGGTTCTCGACTTTTCGGTGGCGAGCCGCAGGTCGGGATTTTCCATGGAGACGCCGATCGAATCCACATGGGTGTAACGGGTCAGAACCGTGGTGTTGAACCTGAATTTCTCCCGTTTGTACCAGTTGTAGATGCCGTACAGGCGCACGGTGTAGTTGTGAATTTTTTTCGGGTCGATGTCGTATGAAGTGCCGTTCCAGTCGTAGTTGTCCAGCCTGCCCGCATAGAGACGGAAATGGGAACCGATCTTGTGGTCCCCGAACGTCGC
>JAFGIW010000056.1 GCA_016929415.1 Chitinispirillaceae bacterium
GAGAAACCGCTGGTCGGCGCTTTCAAAAATGGTGTATCCCGCCTCCTTAGACCAGGCGAGCAGATGGATGTTTCCTTTGTCGCTTTGCGCTTCAAGCACTTCATCGGAGATGCCTGCATGGCGGCTCTGCGCGCACCGGAAACGATCGTCCATCTCACCGGTGATCGGATGGCTGCGGTCGAGGTTGACGGTTTCAAAGACGCCGAATATTTTATTCCGGTTGAGCATCTTTTCGATGCCGAGGTATTTCGCCAGCGCCAGCCCCCCCCAGCAGATGCCGAGGGTTGAAGGAATATTTTTCCGGGCGTAGCGCAGTATGCGCCGGATTTCATTCCAGTAGGAGACCTCCTCGAAGGGAATCTCCTCAACGGGCGCGCCGGTGACGATCAGGCCGTCGAGATGCTGTTTGTCAACAGCCTCCTTGAACGGTACGTAGAGCCTCTCCAGATGCACAGGATCGGTGCTGGAATAGGTATGCGTATCGAGCCTGATCCAGACCGGCTCAATCTGCATGACCGACCGTCCAAGCGGATGCAGCAGGCTGAATTCATAGGTATCGGCCCTGGGCATGATATTCAAAATGCCGATTCGAAGGGCGCGAATATCCTCTTTGATCGCCTCCTCGGTTGAAATGCAGAGAATACGGCTCTGCATGAGTGCCGCGGTTGCATGATAATCTTTCGGAAGAACAATGGTCATCGGATCAACCTTTATCGAACATCCCTCATGAGCTGAATGTATAAAAATAACTCTGCCGGCGACGATCAGATCGCATACATCGGTGAAAAAAGCACCTCTTCCCGTTCGATCATGTCCTGAAGGGTCAGGCGGCCGAGGATGGATTTCCAGGAGTCGGAGAGATCTTTCCACATCGTCCGCGCGGCGCATGTTTCCGCTTTCCGGCAGGGGGTGTTGGAACTGATGCAATCGACAAGATCGAGCGGACCCTCAAGCGCCTCGATTATCTCAAGAACGGTTATCTCTCTCGGCGGCCTGCTTAAAATATACCCGCCGTTGACTCCGCGCGTTGTTTCGACTATCCGGTTGTTTTTTAAAACAATAAGAATATTTTCCAGGTAGGAGTCGGAAATATCCTGGTTCGCGGCAATGGTTTTTCTCTTTGCCGGAGCTGCTCCGTACGACTTGGCAATCTCAACGGCAGCCCGCAGCCCATAGCGGGACTTTGTCGATAATTTCATGGAATTTCCGAGAGGCTTAATTGTTGATAAACTTAGTTGTAAAAATAGTAATTTGTTGGCGGTTTGTCCATGGGGGTGAAGAGGGGGATAAGAAGGGGCTAGGCGGAAAGGAGGTAACTTTAGTGCATCAGGCAGGAGGAGGGGGTTGAATTAATTAAAGAGTGATTTTTTGTTGTCCCTATAGTATATTATCCATGAAAATTCAAGATTGAAATATGAAATTTCATTGATGGCATTACTAACAGGATATGACTCAAAATTTAATCCCACGCCCTGTTGATCGGGAGCAGTTTTCCAAACTGCAGACAATTTTTCCAATAACCGCACTGCTCGGTCCGCGTCAAAGCGGTAAAACGACTTTTGCACGGGAACTCGGGGCGGATCACTATTTCGATTTGGAAAATCCGCGCGATCTGTCCCGCCTGGAAAATGCTCAGTTAACTCTCGAAAAACTGACGGGCTTGATCGTGATCGATGAAATCCAGAGGAAACCCGAACTTTTCCAATTGCTCCGTTTTCTTGTGGATACGCTTCCATCACAGCGATACACTATCCTGGGAAGCGCATCACGTGATCTTATCCGGCAGAGCAGCGAAACCCTCGCCGGAAGAATCGGTTACTACTACCTGGCCGGCTTCCGTATATCCGACATTACGGATGTTTCACGTCTCTGGCTGCGCGGGGGATTCCCGCGTGCCTACATTGCCGATACGGACGAACAGGCTTTTATATGGTTGAACCAGTACATCACCACCTATCTTGAGAGGGATATTCCTCAACTGGGGATCTTGCTGCCGGCCGCAAGTCTCAGACGCTTCTGGACAATGACCAGCCATTACCACGGCCATATCCTCAATTATTCCGAATTGGCACGTTCATTTGGAATCTCCGATATGACAACACGGCGATACCTGGAAATCCTTGAAGGGACCTTCATGGTCCGGCTTCTGCGGCCCTGGTATGTCAACGTCGGGAAACGGCTGGTCAAAGCGCCGAAGCTGTATTACATTGACTCGGGAATTTTCCACTGTTTCCAGCACATCACCTCTCAAGCCGTTCTCGATACCCACCCGAAGCTCGGCGCTTCGTTTGAGGGATTCGCCCTCGAAACCGTATGCCGCTCAATCGGCCTGGCTTCCGACGCTTTTTATTTTTACCGGACCCATAATGGTGCCGAACTCGATCTCTTCTGGCAGCACGACGGAAAGAACTGGGGTGTCGAATGTAAGTTTACCGACGCGCCATCCATAACCCGGTCGATGACGGTGGTATGCGAGGACCTCAATCTTGAACACCTCTGGATCGTCTACCCCGGAAAGGAAGAGTGGGAGCTGAACGGTTCGATTTCCGTTAAACCGATCTGCTCGATCGGCGGGACATGGAAGTACGGGAAGTGAGGGGCAGGCAAGCTGGGCAGTTGTCTCCCTGTGAACCACACCACAACCGCCTTCGCACAAGCCGCCACAGTGACGATCAGTTTCGAATGATCTCGATCCCCTCTATTGTCGCGTTGTCAAGAACGGTGTTGAAATTGATGACGATCTTTCCCAGGCTGTTCGCCGTCGCGGTGAATTCCCGCACCACCGCCTTGTACTGGCCGCCGGCCTCCGCATAGATATCGTAATTCCACAGCACCGTCGTCCCGTTGATTACCACATTAAACTTGCGTTTTCCAGCCGACGTCCAATACAATTCCGAGAAATGAAGCCGCACGATGTATTGCGCCGAAGCGACGAGACCCGGAAGCGTATAAGTCATTGTCCCGTACCGTTCGCTTTTGTAAACCACTTGAGGCGCGGGGTTCGTCACGCCGGTCGTATTGATAGTATTGGTAACTGTGCGTGACGTTCCGCCGCTGTAATGTTGATCGGCAGTGAAGGGAGAGGAAGCGCCGGCGCCGCAGTTGATTTGATGAACGGGTGTCGGTGTGACCGCAATACTTACGGTAGCGCCGATACTGCCGCTTGCGGCGGTCACCATGAAGTATCCCGGAGTCGTCCCCGCGGTGAAGAGACCGCTTGAGCCGATTGTTCCGCCGCCGTTGACGCTCCAGGTGAAGGCAGGCTGCGTGCTAAGGTCGTGTCCGAACTGGTCTTTTGCAATCGCGCTGAACTGCCGGGTTGCCGAAGGCTCGATAAATACGCCTGACGGAGAAACCGCGATCGCGGTTAATGTTTGGTTGACCGTGACAGTCACCAGACTTGTATCCCTGTAGAGATAGCCGTCTTCAGCCGTCGCCCGCAACGTATATGTCCCCGAAGCGCCGAAGGTTGCTATCATGTTTTTGGCCGCATTGCTGTTGTTCTTCGAAAAAGTGACCCATGCGCCCGTGGGAACCGACGCAGCGGTCCAATGGTAAATCAGGTTTTCCTCGCCGCCGTCATCGACTGCAAGAACGCTCATTGCGGTCATGGCCCCCGTAACCGGATTTTCAGCCGCCGTAGCGGGAACTGAAATGACCGGTTTCTGGTTGGTCGACGGACAACTTCGGGAATAGTTCACTCCGCCGGTCGGTTCAATGGTTATCTGTTTTGCCTGACACAGCCCGTTGACAATCGATCGTGAAAAGACGTGGAGATGGCCCAGCGGCATGATCAATTGACCCACGATCCTGGAATCCGGATAAACCGGTATCTCCTGCGCAAAATTCGAGTACCATTGTACCGCAAACATGTCGGCCGTCCCGTCGATCGACATATCGCACCAGTCGCCGAACCTCGTTTCATCATAGACATTGATGATCGCTCTTTCATACCCATCAAGTTCGAAGATCAACGTGACATTGCTCTCCAGAATAAATTTCCGGAAATTGTACGTTCCGGGGCCGAAACGCAGCGTACTGTAGTGAGAGGCGTGAAGGTCCCGGTGGTCTCCCGGCGTCACGGTCCATGTGACACCGCTATCCACGGTAATATCATCAGTACCGTAGGTAACCGAATGGCTCTCAATTTCCACGGAAGATACGCTTTGCCCGCCTGCAACCGTGCCGTCGGTTACATTGGCGCCGGCGCCCAGACTCACACTGCCTCCGGCAAAGACATTTCCATTCACTTCCGTGCGGTCGCCGATGGCGATATTCCCGACAGCAAGTATATTCGCGGTAACGTTCGCATCGTTGCCGACAGTGAGGAGCGCGTTCGACATGATCGTCGATCCGACGACGGTTACCTGGTCTCTGATATCAAGATGCTCCCGGGCAACGATCGCGAATTCAGGGACATTGTCGACCGGTTCATCCACAACGGTCAATATCGCATCAAAGGAATACTCTTTTCCGAAATCATTGGTGACCACGCATCGGTAAACCGCCCCGTCGCTGCTGAGTTGAACCGGAACGGTCATATAAGAGGATGAAGTCGCACCGGAAATATTCATGTGGTTCTTCTGCCACTGGTAGGTAAGCGGCAGGGTGCCTTCGGCCTTTACCGAGAAAACGGCCCGTTCTCCGACCAGGCGGGTTACCGACTCAGGGTCGGCGGTAATGACGGGAGACTTCCGTTCGGATCCGATGTATTCCATTGTAAGATCTCCCCAAACGCCGTGCCGCGTGGAATACATGGGCGTGGCGGCAATGAATATTCCCAGCCAGTTGACGCCCGTCAGATCGATATCGATGCTTTTCGGGTCGGTAGATTGCGGCTTATCCCACGCGACATAAACTTGTCCGGTGGGACTCAGCCATTCCGACAGGGAGGGCATAGCCGTGGTATTTGCCGCTTTGATCTGCATGAGAACAGCCGTTGCACCGTCCTGCGTGCTTCCCGTTCCGGTCAACCGGATGAATCGTTCCACCTGCAGACGGGACGCTTCCGACTGCAGATCGTAAATAAGAAATGACGGGGCTCCGTCGCTCTGCGGCATGCCGCCGATTCCCGTCGCATAAGTCATGCCGCCTATGCAAATCGCCTCGCCGCCGTTTCGGGTGCTCATATCCTCAACCGACGCGGCAACGCCGTCCTGCACGACGAGCGGCCGCACCCTGGTCGCGGTGGTGATGCCCAGGGCGATCTCGTCGGTACCGTCGGGCAGTTTGACGATGGAAATATCGGCAAAGGTCGCACAGCCCTCGGTGGACGCATCACCCGACGTGTAGGCCGGACCGACATGCAGGGGCAGCGTTCCGACGGTGCGCGTATACGCTTCGGTAAAGATCAGCCCGTCGGTGCTGGTATAGCAGGTAAGGTCGGCGCCGACCCGTTTCAATTTAAGCCGGATCGTTCCCGCAGTCGGTGACGATATCGCGGTTTCAACGGCCGTCTGCCCGGTTGTCCGGCGGTATTCAAGAAATATGCCGGAGTCGGAGGTGAAAAGAAAATCGCTGACTGAACCAACGGTTAGTTCCGACCGCGCCATCAAACCTGCCTTGGCGCTGCTGATCGAGGGGGCGAAACCGGTAATGCCGACCGTAGCCTCGAAATTCCCGAACACCTGCGCCGGATAGAAGAGAAGAGTATCCTGCGTGCCTCCCGTGCCGGCACTGGCGCCGCAAAGCGTCGCTTCGGTCTGTATCGAATCCCAGGTAATGCCGGGATTGGTTACCGGGCCGATAACGATCTGCGTCCCCAGAGGATTGAGGAGAATGGTCCGGTCGACCAATGGGGAATTCATGCCGTTGCCGGTCGTTCCGTAAACCTGCAGCGTCACCGTCTGGAACCGATCGGCATCATCGATGGTAATACTATCCCGGAACTCCGTCGTGTCGCCGCTGAAAACGAAATCACCCGTCTTGACCGGATAACCATCGGCATCCACTATCTGATAGGTCACCGACTCCAGGGGGATATCCGAGAACCCGTCAAGCGGAACTATGCCGTTGTACGCCGCCTGATTGACCGGTTTGCGGAGCGAGACCGAGGGAACGGTCCGGTCGATGTAAATTGTCAGGCTCTCCGTAACCGCCTCCCCGAAAATGTCGGTTACCATCAGGGTAACCGTCGCTTCTCCGTCGGGCCCCAATTGGTACCTGTTTATCGGCCGCAGGTCGCAGGAGCCCGTAAACGAGGTCTGTCCGGCGGTCATTACAGGGTACTCCCACTTCTCGATGTTATATCCGCCGTTTTTGGCGGTTATTTCGACAAGCCCGATTTCCTTGTTGGCCGTCAATTCTATCGGGAGCGTATTGCCGTAATGTTCGAGATCAACGGGATGCGTGACGGTGAGTGCAAGAGGTGTCGTATCCTGTAAAGGGAAACTGATTTCCGGGTACTCGAATTGCGTATACCGGTCGGTAATTTTAAGAGCCCGGTACAGCACCTTCATGCCGCTCACGTTAATAGGAGTTACCGGAGTGTCTGCATTGACAAGTTCCGGGTAGCAGCTGTTGAACTCGTTAGCTATTTTATAGAAATGCTTTGTTTCCGAAAGATCAGACCGGGATTTGAAATTGAATACTCCCCGGCTGTTGTTGAGCGAATAGCCGGTCGGAGAAAAAGCCAGCGGATACGTGTTCCCGTCGGAACACCCGACGGCGAGTTCGATGTAGCCGATCGGGGTCCCTTTTTCACGCCAGTAAATGGAGGCATCGGGGAAATCGGAGCCCGATACGGAAACCGGCTTCTCAATCTCAAAATAATTTTGTAAAGCCATGTTCGCCGAAGGTTCTCCGTCGAGATTATAATTTTCCTCTATCGCAATGTTATTCGACGGTCCGTACGAAATGATTGTATTCTTTGCGACCTCACCCAGTGCATTGATCTTCCAGCCGGTTGTGCCGGCATTTTCCGAATAATCGGGAGAAACGGTATAATATTCATCAATGCCGGCGGTCTGGCGGTAAAAATCCTGTATGAATTTGATATTATCGAACAGGCAGTGCGAACCCGCCGCTCCGTTCAGGCATAATTCTATTTTAGCGCATTTGCCGAAAGGCATACGGCTGCTGTCCGACCATACCGTATCCCCCGGCCCTCGTACCGAGAACAGGTCGATGAACACCCGGTGCCAGCAGGTGTCGTCCTGCCGGGGAATCGGCCATCCGCTGCCCGCCGGATTTCCGGGAGTGTCCAGTTCTGTTATCTCAAAAACCGTCACGATGTTCGTATCCGGGTTTTGTATATGCAATTTGATCGAAGCATGACTGTTCGGATCGGACTTTTTGTAGGCAAAGGTGAATTTACGTTTATTCGAGCTGATGGGAAGGTCAACACCCGAACTCAACCCCGTCCATTCGTCGGAGCTGGCGGTATTTCCCGCTTCGATGACGATTTTAAAGCTTTTCGTTCCTGTAAAGGCATCGGCTGCAGTCAACCCATCCCACCCGTCCGAACCTCCCGTACCGGTAAAGACGGAAGGATCCTGCTCGTCGAACATGAGCGTATTGAGCGGTTGAAATGCGATGTTATCAAAAAGCATCCACACCGGAGCGGTCGTATCCGCCGATGCGGACTGGTGGCTTACCGTAAGCCGCATCAGTTTTCCGCTTAACGGCAGTTCCGCGCTGTCGAGATTGGCCTCATCCCTGAGTAAGATTACCGCCTGCTGCCAGTCGAGCGTAGCCGAGTCGGAAGTGAGATGCCACCCGCGCGTGCCGGTTGGAAGAGGCGTGTTTTGAACAATATGCGTCACGCCGTTTGAATCCTGAAACGCCAATGAGAATTGCTGGTCCGCATACTGCTTTTTATAGTAAAACGACAGCGACTCATACCCGGTGACCTCAGGAAGCGGTTCATAAAAAGATTCGCTTCGCTGCCTTTCGTAACCATCCGCCGGATTGCCTCCGAAGGGCAAAGATGCAACCTGCCAGGAGATTGCGCCGCTTGCCGCATCCGCACTCGTATCCCCGATGAAGGCATCGGGCAACGAATCGGCAGCCCCGTAAAAACAGCCTATGGCATGCTCGTCGAAAACAACGCTTCCCGGAAACGAAAATGCATATTTCAACGTCCGCAGACCGAAGCCGTTTTCCCCGTATGCATAGAATATCTCGCCCGGAAACATCTCTTTCGACTGATAGTCGTTATTGTCCCGCATCGTATACATTTCGGGGGAGGTAAAAAGGAGATCATCCGAGGAATAGAGCGTTCCCCGGGAATTCATTGAAATATTGACCTTCGACCGGCCGGCAAGGGGCAGATATAAGCATTGGTCAACGGCGGAATTGGTGGCGGGTCGCACGAGCATCGCGGGCCATGCAAGCAGTTTCGGATCGGTTATGGAATCGATTGCCGTTCCATCGACAGTTTTTATCGCACCGCGTATCTCTTCTACTTCGCCGGTGGTGCCGTTGCGGGTGATTCCGGGGTTGTTGATGTTGGTGACGCCGTAATCCGAACCCAGATATGGAATATCCTGCGTTATGGACACGATTTCGTTCTGACCCGGCGAGCAGATGCTGTCGCACCCCGCGCACATCTGCGCAAGAAGGAAAGAATTGCCGGTCATGCCGACATTGGGAAGGCCGCAGACATCGATCGCCCCGGTATCGGCAAAACAGAAACAGGACGAAAAGTCTTTCTGGTAGATGAGGTTGTCGGACATTGAGAGGGTGACTCCCGCAGAATCATGAAGTGTGATGAATCCGCCGGTGCCGTCCATTACCAAGGTGCTCGAACTTATATCAAAAGCGATTGTTCCCGAATCCGGGATCGGTTTGCCTGATGAATTGTCGATGAGCCTGATCGCCGGCGCGTCGATCACGCAGTTTTGCATGGTAAGAGATACGTCGCAATCCGAAATATCGGAACTCCCGCTGAACAGGGAGATCGGATGGTTGCTTTTAATAACTGCACCGGAGATGCTGAAACTGGTTTGTATATTCGCCGCATTCACCTTGATGATGTTTTCCGGCCCGCTGTAGGATATTTCGGCATGTTCCCCGGAAGCAATTGAGGAGTTCAGGGAGATGGTATAACCGACCGGGGTTACATTCAGATCCCCGGCCGGTATGTAGTTGAGCGGAACAGACAAGGTGTATTGCGCGTCTGAAAGTAAAAGGTTGTCGCCGTTGAACGCAGTCGTTACCGCATCGTCAAGCGTGATTCCGGAACCGTCAATCGTCACATCCCCGGAGGCCCTTAAGGTAACCGAGATACTGCTGCTCATGGCGTTTTCCAAACCAATAGTGCAATTCGACAATTTCAAGCCGGGCTTGTCGGAGTGGTAGTAGACGTATAGTGGGAACGAATCTATCGCCGCGCTGCCGGTTTGAATGGAATATGTTTTGCCGTCATTGCCCGTAATGCAGAATTTGAAATCGAAACTCATGCTCCCTTTTTTCAGAAGAAGCATACGGATTCGGTCGCCTTTCATTGCATCGTACCACTGAACTCCGCCCGCCCCGGTAAAACGGTAACAAGGACCGTAAAACATCAGCAGGTCGACCATGACCGGTGAATTTACGATAGATATCATCGGCACTGCGTTCAATGCATCGGGATTGGTATCCAGCGTGGCGTTCACCGTCCACGCCGTTCCCATCGTCAACGCATCCCAGTCCGCCTGCGAGAGCTGCTGAACCGAATTCGCCGAAGCCTCGCCGGTTCCGCTGTCGTGCTCGAGGGAGTTTCCGTCGATAACGGTGAAATTCGTCTCGCCGCTGAAAGACACCGGTTGCTCGAATATCGCCCCGAGCTTGATGTCAAACGTCGCTCCCGCCTGTTCGCGCGATGCGTAATAGGAGTAGGAAAATGTCTCCGCATCGCAGTCATATACCCGGTTACCATTCACATACACCGCATACCCCGACAATCCCGCGGTCACCGGAGGCGCATCCCAGCTTATATCGATTCGCCTTCCCATGGTGGCGATTTTAATGTTTCGCGGCTGACGGTCGGCGTTCGGATCGACGATGAAGCCGACAGTCGCCGTATCGGCCTTTATATCAGTATCGGTACTGAAAGCGCTGCGCAACGTCACGGTCAACGTATGCCGGCCGGGAGAGAGGCCCGCAAGCGCCGTATCAAGTTGGAGGGTAAAGCTTCCCGAAAATTGCAGTCCGGGAACCTCGACCGCGGGCGTGTCCCCGTCGATCGAATAGGTGCAGAGGTTGAACGCATTGTCGGCAAGAATCGTCGCCGTTTTCCCGGCATAGTCGACCGCCGCGGAGACGATCTCGATTCCGCCGATGTTGAAGCGCTGGAGGCCGGAGTTGCCGCCCCACCGGTCTATTACGAAAAGATTGTCGGAGGTGATGAAACCGGTGGAAGGGTAGTTGAATTTGATATCCGTTGAGCTATGGTCGCCCGGACTGCCGAATTCCGAAAGCGGCTCCAGACCTTGGGAATAAACGCGGACCTTCCCGGCGTCGCAGTCGAATACGTAAATAGTGCCGAACCGGTCGCTGCGGATGCCGACGTGGGAACGCGGTTCCTTCAATGGCGGCAAATCGGCTGAATCCATGTATTGCAAATAAGCTCCCGCCTCCATGAAACGGTAGATTTTCTCGTTTCCCGCATCCGCAACGTAAACATAGGTGATCGAGTTCTCCCATCCGTCGTTGTCGGTGCCGCGGTTGAGGCAGACTCCGGTGGGACGTCCGAAACCGCCTGCTTTCCCAATGTCGATGCCACCCTCCTGGAGTTGTCCTTCCATTCCCTGGTAAAAGCTGATATTCTCATCAGAAAAGGGAACCCTGACAATCAATCCGCCCTTTTCCTCAGCAACATACAACGACGGAGTTTCAATGTCGAAACGACAAGCTATATCAATGGGATGGTAAAAAGTTCCGATACTGTTGACCCATTGCATATTCCCGCCAAGACTGTACCGTAAATGAGCGATCCGGTTATTTCGGGAATCGGGAATCCATAAATCGAACGGATCAGAGCTTTTTTTGCCTGCACAGGACGCTATATTTGACGGGTAGCTGAATTGCCCGTTTGCAGTGCCACTCTCGCCAAAAATGCCTAGTTTCGAAAATGAATATTTCCAGAGCGTCGCACACTCCCATGTTATTTTAAACCAGGGAAATCTCTTTTTCCGCCGTACCATCGGTCCACATATCTTTAAATCTTTTACAATCTCGTTTTTCGAGTCAATAATCACCAGCCTGTTTTTCGAATTGTCCACCCCGATTGCGCAGTTGATGTCGCTGCTGTCGAGTCTGAGTAAACTTACCCCCTTCAAATGTGAGATAAGATTGCCTGCTATAGCAGGATCGAGTATATCATCCCTTCGATCGATTTTTTTATTTGCTTTATTAATCGCACATTCCAGATTCTTTATGGTAACCGAGGATAATTCCGAAGAAAAATCAATAGCATTATTTTTTATCTTAATTGTTACCAGTTCACCACAATCTACACGTTCCACTTTCCCGTATGTCGGAAGTGATACTACAACGGAAAAAATAAGCGCGAGATATAATACCTTACTGATATTATTCATTGTCGGACCTCTTTTTTCTCAATATATCCTGCTTTCTGCAGGGCTTTATCGATATCTTTGATCTGGAGGATTTTCCACGTTTTCCCGGGGATGGTCGAAATAGCAAACAATTTTTTCTGTGCCCTGTCGTTTTTGCCCTTGAGCAACAAATCCGCCGTTTGATCGCTTTTCCTATGCTCAATGTCAATTGAATTCACCGGTATTTTCTTTTTGTTGTATGTTCGCATCGATTCGGTGAAAGTCTCGATCTCTTCATCCGCGACTTTTTCGTCGAAGAACTGACGCAGGTTTTTCCAGTTTCCGAGGATCCTATCGTTTACGATAATCTCATTTAAAAAATTCATCATTTCAGCCTTGAGCCATAGCATACTGTCCGGC
>JAFGIW010000057.1 GCA_016929415.1 Chitinispirillaceae bacterium
AACTGCTACCTGCCTTTGCCGAAGCCGGCTACGGCGAAGGCGGGCGGAGGACGGGAAGCCGTAAAGGAGCAGGCTGCCGCTACGGCGAAGGCAGGCCGCCCCGGCGGTCGTGCAAAGGGCGGCATGGAGGTTAATGATTTTTTCGTCCCCGCCTGATGATTTTTCGCCTCTCCCCAAACTATACTTAGAGCGGTAATTCCGGTATCCTTTTTAAGGTGAGGTGTGGCATGGTACGCCTAGTACCGATACTGTTGATCACGTTATCGATTCTGCTGTGTAACCGATATGAAGCGGCCCACAGGGTTCAGACCAATTACGACTATTACCTTGCGCTCGTGCAAAAGAATAAGGAGATTCAGAAGAAGCTCCGATCAAAGGGGTATTATAAGGGAAAAATCGACGGAGTTCTCGGCCGCCGGACCGTCATTGCAATCAAAAGGCTGCAGAAGGACAGGGGGATTGAAGAAACCGGTATACTGGATAAGAAGACCGAACGGGCATTGAATGACTGAATCGGATCCGCCTACGATTCCCGCAACAACATATTGTAGTTGTCGCAACCGCGGGCGGACCGGACAACCCGCTGATTCATGTGTTTACAATCGTGCAGTAACACCGGCCACCGCGGCGGGTGAATGCGGACAAGACCTCCGGTGATGTCGGCAATCGGCGAAGCATCGTCGCCGGTGCGTCCCGGACGAAATACCTCCCCACTCTTACCGCCGCTCATCCTCTATTTCTTTCCGATACGTATCCGCGTTTTCTGCGATGAACTATTTTGATGACCATGTTCAAGAAATTCAACAGACGGCCCGACCGGAATGTGAGTATTATCGCCATGGCGTTGTTCATGCAGATGTCGGGAATGAGTCTGGTCGGGCCGCTGCTTCCGCTGTACATCAAGCATATCGGCGAATACACACCGGGGCAAGCTGCGGGATGGACCGGTGCGATTCAGGGCATTACCTTTTTCATGGGCGCCCTGTTTTCGCCGGTATGGGGAAACCTGGGAGATCGCTTCGGCCGGAAAGCCATGTTGTTGCGCGCCTTTTTCGGCATGAGCGTCACCATGACGCTTGTCGCATTCGCCGCAACGCCCGCATGGCTTTTTATCATACGGATGGTTCACGGATGCCTGGGCGGCGCCGTTTTCGCCTCTATCGCGCTGGTCTCTTCATTTACGAGTGAAAAAAGAATAGGCGCGACGCTCGCCTTTCTCCACACCGCCATTCTGGCGGGCAACATCGGCGGTCCGTTCCTCGGCGGCATTCTGGCCGACGCCTTCGGTTTCAGGGCCTGTTTCCTGATTACCGCCTCCATACTGCTGCTGTGCGGGGTCCTGATTTCCGTCTTTGTCAACGAACAATTCACCCGGCCGGTAAAGGAAGCAACGTACTCGATCCGCGACAATTTCCGCTATTTTTTCTCCAACCGGCAGCTTCCGGTTATTTCACTGGTCCTTTTACTGGTCCAGATGGGGCAGATGGGTTTGAGTCCGGTACTGCCGCTGTTCATAACGGAGATATATCACTCGAAGGTGATGGTTTCCACGGTGGTGGGTTCGGTTTTTGCGGTCACCGGTTTTTCGGCTGCCGTCGGAGCATCATTCTGGGGACATCGGGCGGACAAAAAGGGATTTCGTCCTTCGCTGCTCATTGCCATCGGAGGCGCGGCGCTTCTCTTCCTTGTCTTACCAATGACCGCCCGATTATGGCAGGTCTATCCGGTCCGCGTGGCGACGGGTCTGTTTTCAGCAGGGATTATGCCGATGCTCCAGTCGCTTGTGGCTCTGAATACGGTTGCGGCACGAAGGGGCGCCATAGTCGGGACGGTCATGATATCCCACTGGCTCGGCAATGCCCTTGGGCCTGTCTGCACGGGAAGCATGGCGGCTGCCATTGGATTCCGCGCTTCACTCGCCTTTTCGGGAATACTCTTTTGTGCAGCCTGGATTGTGGCGGCAGCGGGTATTGAAGAAAAAAGGATGGAAGAAATTTAAGTGGCTCGCATTGATACTATCGATGCGGAAGCCTGAAGTCTCATTGTCCATCAATAGTGGATTTTAGCCGTTAACATACTCGATACAAATCTTAGAAACAGGGATGCGGTGCCGGCGGTAACCGCCCGGAGGAGGTCGTCGGTTTCCTTTGCTTCATAATGCGCCAGATCGCTATCCGACGCCGCATGAACACTTTGTTGATTATGGGAATAGTATCGGCACGTTGAATAGACGACAACCGCGTCGCTTAAAATACCGGCCCCCAAAAATAAAAAACCGGGCACGTCCCTTTTCAGCCTTAAACGGCCTGCGCCCGCGACTGTAATATCGAGGTAACGAAACCTCGCCTTCCGATGTTGCCATTCGAGATACTCTCCGGAGAGCTGTTTGAATGTGTCCTGAACAGCCATCGTTGCCCCGGGATCAAGAACAAACCGCCTGTTGATCGGTTTATGAGTCCTGTTGGTTAACATCAGAGAATAATGGCCGGGTTGCATGTCGTTGAAAATGGCGGGGGTCCGGCCTTTAAAACTGTCGTTAAGGATAATGCTCGCCCGGGGAGGCACGGTTGAAATCGTCAGTCTGCAGGGCGGCGGGGCATACTCAACGCTCAACCGGGCGGTGTCCCCCTGTTTCGTTTCAACATTGAAGAACCCGTCCTTATAACCTTCCCTTCGGATCTGCACATCATGAGCGCCGGTGTCGATTTCCTGAAAAGTCGCCGGCATTGTTTTTCCCGTTTGAACACCGTCGATTGCGATCTGCCCGTTTTCCGGGTTCGATTCGATGAAAAGAATACCCTGTTTATGCTGCCCGGCAAATTCCCTTATTGCCTTTTCAAGTGCTGTGGTGAAGTCCTGCACGAATGCCGGAATGTCGTCTGAAATGAATTTGAGGAACTTGCTTTGGTATTCTCCGCTTTTCGCCAGGAGGATCTCCCCGGTTTTCACATCAATTATACGGGCTGATATGGCGGTGATTCCATTTACCCGCGAAAAACGTCCGGCAAGCAGGTATGAAACGCCGAGCGACTTTCCCGCCGACATGAGGTTCGCAGCGGAAGTCCCGCTGTCGGTTTGCTGCACCCCCTGCTTTTTCAGGGTATCGATCATCAGGAGCGGGTCAATGATTCTATAGGGTGATGTTGTAACAAACGTTGCCCGGAACTTGTCCGAAGCCATGACGATTTCGCCGGCCTCAAGTCCCGCCCCCTCGAAATCGATAATGGCGAGAGACACTTCCTCGAAAGCGGATGCGGATACGCCTGTAGACAGAAGCAGTATTCCAGAAAAAAAGCGAACGATTCGTCGTGGCATTCCCGAAGCCCCTTACCGCATCAAAACCAGTTTCCGCGCGATTACCATCCGGTGGGCGGACACGTCGCGCGGGACGGGTAGCGTTGCCGATCCCGCGAGCAGCAGGAGTGACGCATAAACCATGCGGCACATGGCGATACGGCATGGCGGCGAATCATGGCGGCGGAGTTCAATTACGCCGTTCATACACTCTTCCTTTTTACGGCGGCAATAAGATGCATTTGTATATATTCCGGCCATTCCCCCGTACGAGGACAATGCCGCCGCACGGACCTTTCCCGGAGGGAATCACGCGGCCGGTGATGGTGTAGCAGTCGCGGGTAGACATGAAACGCAGTTGCGTCGCCGGATTCACGCGCGGGTCGCCGCCGTGCCGCCCCGGACGACGCTCAGACGTTATCTTTTGCGGAAACGACGCACGATACTCCTTCCACATATTCTCAACAAAATCATCCCAGCACTGCCCCTGTCGCGCCCACTCCTTCGTGTAATCCCATCCTCTCACCTCCTTGATCGTCTTGACCGCCGCCGAATCGTTTTCAAACATCCAGCGGTCGACATAGTCAAAGAAGGCGTCGTGGTTCCAGAGGCTCGTTGCATTCATGAATCGTGCCGCAAGCGCTTCGCCGACCCACGAGAGGCCGGTGCAGCAGCGGCGGTAATCCTCCCCGATTTTGTTCGAATCGGCCCACTGGACTGGAGGCTTGTGTTCGTATGGCCCCCACCCGGGAGTCGCGCTCGCCGGCTTCCCGTCGATCACGCCCTGGTGCCCCGCGTACACCACATTCGCTCCTGTCCAGCATTGCCCGTGCATCGTCTGCATATCCTCGCCGAACCGCAGCGACGGATACGCCCCGTTCGGCGAAGCCATCGCCGGATCGCCGAGCATGATTCCCGCGAAGATGATCGGCCATTTCCGCCCCGATCCGTGCCCGCCGTGCGCCTGCCATCCCGGATACCCGGCGCGGGCGATGCCCCAGAGATCGATGCCGTACTGGATGATGTTGACAAGCAGCGATTCTTTTTCCGCCGCCGTGTAGTCGCACATGAGCATCAGGGTGCCTATTCCGACGGAGCGGGCCACTTCCCGGCCGTACATCGCCTGATATTCGGCCGCGGCGTCAAAGTGGAAGAAGCAGACATCAAGCCACGGCCTGCGGAAGTGCCATGCCCAGGTTTTTATATCGGGCATCTTGTCGACCTTGGGCAGATTCGGCAGAAGATCGCGGTGGAGGCTGCCCGTATGATAGATTTTCTGCTCCCGGTCGCAGTACGACGGCCTGAAGGCGTCGGCCGCGACCGCCGAGGCCAGGCAGGTGAGCACCGATACGGTTTTAACAGGTGATACGGGCGATTCGTTGTTGCCTTCTCGGAGCCAGGGCTCATACGATCCGATCGTGTCGAGGCTGATCGAAGAGACGACCGCGTCGCCGGGTTTCATCGCAAGAGGGAAGGCCGCCCGGAGGTTTGCGCGGAACCGGTTGGAACTCACGCGGCTGTCGAATCCGCTGATCCCCTGGTTGACCGGCATATTCAGTACCGACCCGTTGCGTTCGTCGGTCGGCGCAGGCCGCACCGAATTGACCGTCACCTCCCCGACCACGTAATAATCTCCATTGACAAATCTTCCCACCGGTACCTTGGCGCTGAATTCCCAGGTGATCCCGTCGATTGAAATGCTGTCGGAAAGAGGGAGTCGGGGTTGGGTTTGCGGGGCGGCGCAAGGTGGAAAAAGGGTGCCTCCGAATAACAGCGCCGGTAGTATTACAACGAATAGCCTCAAGGCAGACCTCCTTCGATATTTCTATTATATATTTTAATCTACCGTCTTTCCAAAAAACCTTCAAGGCCGGACCCGGCCGGTAGCATAGAAAACGGAAATTTATGGAGAATGCCGTTCATTTCATCTTTCATCCAGCCTTCGGACCGTACGGAAGCCGCATGGTATCCGGCGGACGGGCTTCCGCGCATACCGGAAAAAATAAGCATGGCGAGGAGATTGATCGACTGGTTCGCGGAAAACCATAAACAAGGAGAATACAATCATGATAATTAAGCCGGCCATTGTCCTCGTAGTTCTCTCCGTCGCCGCGGGCGCCGCAGGCAGGATCAAAGTCTCCTGTATCGGCAACAGCATTACCGAAGGCAACATGGGCGGCAAATACCCGGTGCATCTGCAGGCGCTGCTCGGGTCGGAGTATCAGGTGGAGAATGACGGTGTGAGCGGTACCACCATGCTCAAAAAGGGCGACAAGCCCTACTGGACGAAGGGAAAGTTTAATCAGGTGTTTGCCTTCAAACCGGATATCGTCACCATCAAACTGGGCACCAATGATACGAAATCGCAGAACTGGGACCCGCATGGCGGGGATTTCAAAAAAGACTGTCTGGCGATGATCGACACGCTCGATCTGCTTTCAACAAAACCCGATATCTTTGTTGTCCTGCCGGTGCCGGTTTTCAAAACCACCTATGGTATACGGGACAGCATCCTGAAAAAGATAATCGTCATTATAAAAGAGATCGCAATTGAACGCACTCTGCCTGTTATCGATGCGAACACGCCGTTGCTCGGGTTCAGCCGGTATTTTTCCGACGGCGTCCATCCGAACGAAGCCGGGGCTGATACCATCGCCCACGTCATTTACCGGGCGCTGATGGCGAGAACGAAAATCGCCTCGGAATATAGCCCGACGTCTCTACCCTCACTACAAAGCAAACCGTATCGGACTGTATCGTTTATCCCGTTTTCCCGCAGGCGATTGACATCAGGTACCATGTTTGACCTGGCCGGGAGGGCGGCGCCTGCCGGTGGAATCGATGACAGGTTTAAACTGCACTCGGCGCGTTTATACCTGTTGGAAAGTGTTGCGGGGCCGGCGGGGGAAGGGGACTAGGAATAATAGAGTGTCACAAATCGGTCGGCTCGGCTCAAGAATTGAATACCACCGAAATATTATCTATTTTATCAGCATGAAAATCATCAATTTTCCAAATAAAAGAAGAATAGATAAGTCGATTAAAAATGATGATCCGCTCTTGATGTTGATTTCATTTGATGGGGCAACAGTCATTGTGGGGAATATCGATGATTGCCTGGAACATCATATTTTATTGAAGAAAGCCGGATTACCTGAAACTGATCTGGAGAAATATTATAGGGTTATCGCAAACAAAACTGAGGCATCGTGGACCTATGTTTGTCCGGCTTCCTATCTGAATATTAAAAATAGGGAATTCAGATTGAAAAAATATTACGAAAACGGAATAGATGAAATAGAGAGGGCATTAAAATTACTCAATTATAATGTTCCGATAGATATTCCTCAAAGATACCGCCGGCATTTTGACGCCTTGAAAGATGACAGCAGATAAACAAGTGAGAATATTGTCAAAAGGCGGGAGTTACCGATAAGCTGATTATCGGCCGATAATGATCCATCTACTACTTTCCCGTCATCCCATTCCGTGATTTTTCACGCGCATACTCGCGAAGGGGATCGAAGTCCCTGTCTCGCAATATGGTTTTCCTGTCATCCGAACCTACGGTTTTGAATGTGGAAGTATAGAGCTGAACCGCGACGTCCCTGTTTCCTTGTTTAAACAACGCTTTGCTGACTCTGAAAGCCGGCATGCAATTTCGTTTGTTCAATTCGGACGCCTGTATATAATATTCTATCGATCTATCGATATTGTCAATGCCGAAGTATATGTCTCCAAGCGACATCCACAAACGCCAATCCTGATCAGGAAATTTTCTGTCACGGGCATAGATAATCGCCACCAGGCCGATACCGAAAAAAAAGGCGATACAAGGTGGCTGCAGAACCGCTTTTTTGATTGATCCGGCCTTGGAGAATCGTTCGATGATGTTCCACAAGCCGTTTCCGCTTAACAGAATAAAAAAGGGCATTGTTATTATCATAAAACGCGTATCGTAGAAAAAAATCATCATGCTCAGCATATTGACGGCCGGCATGGCGAATATGAGATAGTAGCCGGTCCATTGCCTGATTGCCGCGAAAAAGCCGACGCAGCAGAGCGGTAAAATGAGGTAGAAATTGATAAATGGTATACTGAAAGCGTGCGTCAGATACTTCCTTTCGAATTCCATGATATACATGTTCGTCAGCTCGGCGCCCGAAAAAAAATTATTCAACTTCGTCCACTGGAGCGCGAGGTACTTCGATGGTGAGCGGGTGATGAATGCAATTCCCTTCCTGAACCAGTATCTCGATACTTTTGATCGCGTCAGCCGCTTCCCCTCCGCGCTCCGGGCCGCGGCGACGACATCCGCATCCTGGTAGGCGATATCGCTGGAAATGCCCTCGATGGGGACATAGGTTCCGTTCGCCCTATCGTTGTTCCCGATATAAAAATTTTCACCGCCGTTGCCGCAGATAAGCACGAACTCCCTTCCGACAATGAAGTTCCGTATGGTCGCCGTCGATATGACCAAGCCAAGCGGGATGAGAAACCAACAGACCCTTTTAAGAAGAAACGGCATGCCGTTTCGCCGGGAGATGATGTAATAGTAAATGACAACGAGCGGAACCGCAATCAGAAAATGCGGCTTGGCCAACAAGAACAGACCCAGAAAAAAGCCTGATAAGAGGGTTGAATTCAGGAATCTGCCTGAAAGCAATAAACGGACCGTGAGTACCAGGAGAAACGCGGCAATGCATTCCGAAAAAATTTTAGTGGTATAAAAAACCTGCATCCCGTAGAATGCATACAATAAACCCGCGAGCAGACCCGCCGTTTTATTCCGTGATATCTTTACGCAAATGGAATAGACGGCTACTGATGTAGCGACACTTATTGCGCATTGAAACAGATATATCGGAAGCAGGTTTTCACCGAACATGAAAATAAAGATTGCGAGGAGGTAAGGGTAGAGTGGGGCCTGGTGAAAAATCGAGATTCCCAGCCAGTTGCCGCCGGCAATTTCCAGCGCCCATTTCCAGTAATTCGCGGCATCCCATAACAGAAAACGTGAATAAGGACTTTTCTGGTAATCGACAAGGACAATCAGATTGATCACCAATGCAATCGATCCGACTATTATCGCATTGTATGTTGATGCAACGTTTGTTACATTCAGGATTAAACCGGATCGGTTGTTCTTTTTCACGGGAAGCCGTTCCCGAAAAGGGCTAATGTCAAGTCACTCCGCCCCCGCATGGATCGAGGATAAACTCCGGCGGGAGTTCGGTCCCCTGAAAAACACCGGGGTGTCGTTCCTTAAGCGTGTGGAGCCTGCGCACCGTTGTCGTTACAACGCGTTTTCACTGTGTGGTATACGACGGGATAAAATAGATGCTTTAACAATTGATGTCAAATAACATTACCGGGGTATCGGACCATCTTCCCTGTTTCCCTGATCCCGCCGGGGAGGGCCGGGTGGGGGAGTTCTATAGCAGATGTCACGTAATTGCAGTCGTTGACGGTAATAGTGCGGCCACCCTGTCCTTCTGATCCGGCAGAATTCATTTTCTCGCTACGATGCTCACTGAATTTGAACACTCGAACGGCTTTTTCATACACCTTTCCAGAGACATGTCATGAAATCAACGAGCGACCGGATCACCCTCATCTTCGATTTTGACGGCACTGTCGCCGATACGATGGAGATGCTCGGACGGATCTACAACCGTATCGCCCCCGAATACAATTGCCGGCCGATTGCCGATGAACTCCGTGAAGTCCTGCGGAAAGGCAGACCGCAGGATCTTATTAAAGAATATGGCATGCCTCCCCTGAAAATGCCGGTTGTCGTTCTCCGTATGCGCAAGGAGGTAAGCGGGTGTATTGCACAGGTCAAACCGATCCGCGGGATTGCTGCAGCGCTTCGTGAACTCAAATCAGCGGGATATACGCTGGGGATCATCTCTTCGAATGCACCGGAAAATGTGCGCACCTTTTTGGCAGTGAATGATCTCTGCGGCCTGTTTGATTTCATCCAGAGCAGCAAACATGTTTTCGGGAAAGCCGCGGTTATAAAACGGCTCATGCGGAAAAGGGGTATTTCTTCGCGGCAAACGATTTATATCGGAGATGAAACGCGCGATATTGAAGCGGCAAGAAAAGCATCCATCCCGGTAGTGGCGGTAAGCTGGGGATATCAAGCCAGGGAGATATTGCAATCGCTGCAACCCGATCGGATCGCCGACGATCCGAAAGAACTGATCGGGTGCATACAACGGATTGATGGGAAGCCGAGGGTTTCGCATTAAACATTGAAAAACGGCGGCTCCCTGCCGGAGCTGCCGTTTTGAAATTCACGCATCGATTTGTCAGACCGGCAATTATATCTTTTTTCTTGACGGCAGTGCATACCCGAACACGAACGAACCGCTGGTCCCCGAACGGTTGGTTGATACCGCAAGATTGAGTGGAATGCTCACTCCTGAAAAATTGATACTCTGGCCGATTGCGAATACAGGGGAAATCTGCATGTCCATGATTTGTAAAACTTTACCGGATCGTCGACTTTTAGGGGCAGGAGTATTTTTTCGGAAAACAGTCGCATTTCTGCGACTGCGTTCAATTAATAAATTCTTTTGGAAATATCATTTTATTGACTCTTTTCTTCTTCCTAATTAGTTTATATACAACATTGTGGCGCTCCCACTTCCCCTATTTCGACAATAACCTTGTAACGGGTGGTATGAGATGAAACGAGCGTTATTATTTCTGTCGATCATGACGTTTATTTTAGGGCTTCTACTTTGCGAACTGCCGCAGGACCCTTCAAAGATCGTTGAGAACAGCGGCGTTGAGCTGGCAATTGATTCACTATCTGCCGACTCCAGCGGAATTTACCGTGATACGATCGGAGACAGCATCTCGTTCCATGTGTATCGTCGGCTCGGCGACCTTATCGACTCTTTCGTCATAGATTTCGGCGGCGATACGACGATCGTCTTTTCAACGGATGAATTTCAGGAAGACACATTCGATATCGGTTATATTTTCACGTCAACCGGCAGCAAACCGATCGGCATTGCGATGTATCGCATTGACGGGACGGTCCGCACAATCGACAGCGTCATTATTATTGACATTGTAAACAGATTTCCCGGTTTTTTGGAAGGCAAACCGGATACCTCCTATGCGATGAACGACGGCGATTCCATCACCATTCCGCTGCGGGCAACCGATACTGATGGTGAAAGCCTCACGCTTTTCATCGGTGAAAAGAACGTGCCCGACAGCACTACCATGGAGATAGTCGGCGATACATCGCTGGTTGTAGCGGCGCCGACAAACAGCGCGGGCGACTATTTTATCACCGTTGAAGTTACCGATACGGTCGATACGGTCGCGGCGACGATCAGATTGTCGATCAGCGATAAAACCCCGCCGGACCCGCCGGTGTTTAAAGGTCCGTCGATCGTCACGACGACGACGCCGACGTGGGAGTGGGAATCGGGCGGCAACGGCGGAAGCGGAGTCTACCGGTATGTTCTTGACAACAACGATTTCTCCGGCGATAAGAGCACCGAAACCGATACGACCGCTTTTATATCTCCGTCGAGCCTTATCGAAGGCACCCATACGCTGTTCATTCAGGAGCGCGACAGCTCCGGCAACTGGTCGAAAACGGCGTCGTGGGCGATACTGATCGATCAGACCGGCCCCGATGCGCCGCAGGTTGCGGGCACCACGCCGACCAACGACCGCACGCCCACCTGGACATGGATCGGTTCGGATGCCGAGGAACCGGCGTTCCGCATCAAACTCGATTCGGCGAAGTTTACGGCGGACGATACGGCCGAGACGACGGCGACTTCGTTTACTCCCGGATATGAGCTCCCGGAAGGCGACCATACGCTTTACGTCCAGGAAAAGGACGAGGCGGGCAACTGGTCGGCAACGGGGTCGTTCACCATCAGCATCGACGTCACCGGTCCGCAGCCGCCGACCGTGTCGGGGACAACGCCGACCGCCAACCGCCGGCCCGTATGGACGTGGACCGCAAACGGCGGCGGCAAGGGGTATTTCCGCTGCGCGCTCGATTCGAATGTTTTTTCAGGCAACGAATTGTTCACTTCCGCACTGACCTACATCGCTTCGGCCGACCTGGCGGAAGGCGAGCATACCCTTTACGTCCAGGAGCAGGATACGGTCGGCAACTGGTCGTCGTCCGACTCGTTCGCCGTCACCATCGACGTGACGCCGCCGGAAGCGCCCTCGTTTACGTCAAAAACCGCCCAGGATACGCTGCAGCCGGAGTGGACATGGACATCCGGCGGCGGCGGGAGCGGCAAGTACCGGTACCGTCTTGACAATGACGATCTTGCCGGAATCACGCCGATCGCGACGACCAGCTTCAGGTCGCCGACGAATCTGGCCGAAGGCCCCCATACCTTTTTCCTCCAGGAGATCGACTCGACCGGCAACTGGTCAACGGTCGTTTCGCAGGTGATCGTTGTCGATACGACACCGCCCGCCGCACCCGATGTGACCGGGGATGTTTTGACCAATAACCCGCGTCCCACGTGGACATGGACTGCCGGTGCGGGAGGCGACGGGACCTATCGGCTGAAGATCGACGACAACGACCTCACCAGCGATAGCGTTAGTTCCGACACCACCGCCTACACACCGGATGCCGACCTCACCGAAGGCGCGCACCGGTTCTACCTACAGGAGCGCGACGCGGCCGGTAACTGGTCGAAGACGGATTCGTTCATGACGAGCGTCGACCTTACCCCGCCGGGAGCGCCGACGGTGTTCGGTAGTGACACAACCAACAACGTGAAACCGATATGGTCGTGGAGTTCGGGAGGAAATGGAATTGGCGAGTACCGGTTCAAACTCGATTCGGACGATTTGACGAACGATGCGACGATAACTACAGGAACGAATTTTAGCCCCGAAAGCGATCTTGCGGTGACCGACCATACAATGTATGTCCAGGAACGGGATGCAGCGGGCAACTGGTCCGCTGGCGGAAGCTTTACAACAACCATCGACACCGCCGCCGCCGGCGCTCCGCTCGTGACCGCGGTCTCGCCGACCAACGACCTGACGCCGACATGGGATTGGATAACGGGAGGCGGGGCGAAAGCGTATCGTTATAAACTTGACGATGCCAATTTGTCTTCAGGGGCTACCGAAACGAATGATTCATCGTTTACGCCGGTAGAAGCCCTTTCAACAGGGTTTCATATTTTATTCGTCGAGGAAAATGACGGTTTTGACAACTGGTCATCAGCGGGCTTTTTCATGGTTGAGATCGATACCGTACCCCCCTCACCGCCGTCGGTTTCCGGCGTATCCCCCACCAATGACCTGACGCCGACATGGTCGTGGGAATCTGCGGACGGAGCGGGTGCGTTCCGGTTCAAGGTCGATGATGACGACCTGGAATCGGGCGCTTCCGAAACCGGCGAGACCTCGTTTGCGCCATCATCGGATCTGGCGGCAGGATCGCATACGCTGTACGTTCAGGAACGCGACGCCGCGGGGAACTGGTCGGCGACCGCGTCGTCGGCCATCGTCATCGACACGACCCCGCCCGCGGCCCCCGTTGTTTCCGGCGCCACGCCGACCAATGACCGCACGCCCCAGTGGACATGGGCGTCGGGCGTCGGTGACGGCAACGGTACGTTCCGGTACAAGCTTGACGATGGTGATTTCGCCGAAACGACCGAACACCAGTATCTCCCCGGCGCCGATCTGTCCGAAGGATCGCATACGCTTTACGTGCAGGAACGCGACGACGCGGGGAACTGGTCGGCGAATGGCGAAAAGACTATCGCCATCGATGCGACCCCACCCGGCCCCCCGACGGTCACCGGCGCCGCACTCACGAACGATCCGACCCCCACCTGGACCTGGACGGCGGGAGGGGGCGGTAACGGTTCTTACAGGTTCAAGCTCGACGATGCAGACCTTACAAGCGGCGCAACCTCGACGACCTCAACCTCCCATACCTCTCCCGCCGCCTTGTCAGAGGCGTCGCATACCCTTTATGTTCAGGAACGCGACGACGTGGGCAACTGGTCATCCTCCGGCTCGTTCGCGATTACGATCGACGTGACGAAACCGGGGAAACCGGCGTTTATCTCCGGGACCACCGGTTCACCCTCCGGGTCGAAGATACTTGCCTGGGTATGGCAATCGGGTGGCGATGGGAACGGGAAGTTCCACTACAGGCTCGATCTGGCTTCGTGGGGTGCAGAGGCCGCAGTGACGACCTATACATCGTCGTCGCTTACCGAAGGGCTTCACACCCTCTCCGTTGCCGAACGGGACGATGCCGGCAACTGGTCGGATTCGGTTATGCATGCGATATATATATTGCCCGCGCCGAGCAGCCTGGATGCTGAATTATATCTTAGTAAAGCGGGATCGGGAGTGAAGCTGACATGGACCAACAATGCACTTGCTTACGACAGTATATTTGTATATCGGCTATCGCTTGACTGCGAAATCAGGTGTAAAGCGGTTAAAATAAAAAGTCTAATCAAGGGGACCGCCGAGTTTCTCGATACGAAGGTGGACACCTGCGAATCGTACCGGTATTACGTTGCCGCAGACCGTAAAGACGTCGGCTCCACCTCATCACCATGGTCGAATGACATTCTTTTCGGAACCCCGGAATTGTGCAAGGGATTCATCAGGATAATTCCTCAAATCCCGATAGATCCTATCCTTATCAATAAGGAGTAAGCCGGGCGCCCCGCACTGCGCGTCCTACCCTCCGCAGCAGTTGCTGCGGCGGAGGCGGGCGGGACGGATTGCGGTGTGATTTGTGAACGTGCGATATACCGTCTATAGAGACGCTATGGCATAGCGTCTCTAAGAGCGGCGATTATTTCCACCGGCAACGAACGTATCAATACCGCACGACGCTCACCGGTAGTGATACGGCAACCGGTATCTCCGCGAATGATGGGGCCGAAGGTCCCTCATAAAAAATCATATCCATCGAACACTTCATCCGTTCACCTCTTTCCGGATCCCGGATATGATTTATCCCCGGTTAGCAAACTGTCGTGTTGCTTTACTGCCTGTATAATCCCGTATCCGCCATGGGGATTAACTCCGTGTCTACCAAATCGGCACCACTTCAGTATCCTTATCCCCCATTCTCACTAGAGAACGGCATTTCTCATCTCCTTCTGAATTATAGCCAAAAAAGGACTATATTTAGGTACATTACACTGTATTCCGGCATTTCTTGCTAATGGAGCGGTTTTTCAGCTTTTTCAATCGGTTAATCTAGCGAAAGGCAATGGCTTTGAAGATGACGATAAGAGAATGGCCTGTTTCCGCATTCTTGGTGATGAGTGCAAGTGCCGCTATTTGCGCCCAGAACATCGATCTGCAGGGAAAGGTCGTTGATCAGAGCGGTCAGCCGATCGCCGGTGCAGCGGTGGAGCTTGTTAAAAACGGACTTTCCGGTACTACCGCCGAGAACGGGCTGTTTCAGCTGCAGGGCACAGTGACGGGGGTGTGCGACAAACATCGCGCCAAAGTATCGCGCCCCATCAGCCTCAACCAAAAATTCCTGGAACTCGGTGCTGTCACCGATGCGCTCATTACCGTTTTTTCCATCAGGGGAGCGCTTCTCAACCGGATAGCGGTCAAGGAGCAGATCCGTATCCCCATTGACCGGATCATCCCCCCGACCATTCATTCGCAGGCGGTTGTGCTCTCGATAGCGACAGGTCAACAGACCGCACGTCTCAAAGCGATCAGATGCGGCAATCAATGGCTGTGGAACGGCGCTTCCATTTCAGAGGCCGGCCGGACCGCCGTGCGGCGGAAGGCTTCGCTTCCCGCCGTCGATACGTTGACGGTGAACAAAGAGGGGAAGCAGCGTGTCGCGCTGCCGGTAAACGGGCTTGTCGCGGCCTTGAACGATATTGTGTTATACAATATTTTCGAACCTACCCCGAAGAACACGCCGCCGAGTCTGATCGGTGATGTCACGTTTTCTGAACCGAGCAAGACTTTCAAGGGGCAGCTTTCGGTGACGATGGGCACCTCCATTGCCGGGGCTGAAATCCGTTATACCGTTGACGGACTGTTGCCGACGGCAACCTCGACGCTTTACAGCGGAACCGCGCTGACGATTTCCGCCACCACGCAATTGCGGGCCATGGCGTTCGTGGCCGGCGCGCCCTCGGGCACGCCGAGTACCGCGATCTACATCGCCCGCCTCATCGACGTTACCTCCGATGTGCCGCTGATCGTCATGGACGGTTACGGCAAGGGGAAGCCGACAAGAGATAAATCGGTCTATCTCGATCTGGCGTTCATGACTTTCGAACCGGTGAACGGCGTCGCCTCGATCGCCGCCGCGCCCACGCTGGCGGCCCGTGCGGGATACCATCTGCGCGGGCAGTCGTCGATGATGTTCGCGCAGGCTCCCTACAAGATCGAACTATGGGACAACGACGGCGAAGATGCAGACTACCCGGTGCTCGGGATGCCCCCCGGCGCCGACTGGGCCCTGATATCGCCCTATACCGACAATACCCTTATCAGGAATGTATTCGTCTTTTCGCTGGCGGAGGCGATGGGGCTTGCGGCCATGCAGTACCGCTTCGCGGAGGTGTACATCAACCAGGACAGCCTCCCTGTTGACACAAGCGACTATCAGGGGGTGTACACCCTCGTCCAGACGATAAAGAACAAAAAAGGACGCCTGGATCTGAAGCAGCTGAGAATTAACGATACCGATCCCGCGAAACTCTCCGGAGGGTATATCCTGAAATTCGACCAGATGGCGATGGATACCTCCAAGGTGGAACTCGAGTGCACGGGCGCGAAGAAAATGAGCGGGGGATTCGGCATGGGGAAGGTCGACAGTACCGCGACCTGCTGGGATGATCTGGAGCTGGTCGATCCGTGGCCGGCAAACGCGCAGCAGATCGCCTGGATCACCGATTACTGCCAGCAGTTCCATAATGCGCTGCACGCGGTTCCGGCGGGCAACTGGCAGCAGTTTATCGACCTGAAGAGCTTTGTCAATATGTTCATCGTCAATGAAATCACCCGTAATGTCGATGCCTGGATTCGCAGTGCATTCATGTATAAAGAGCGCGGAGGACCGCTGACTTCAGGGCCGGTCTGGGATTACAACTTCGCACTCGACAATTTCGCCAGGGACACGGTGGGATGGCATGTGGAAGAGAACCGCAGGGGAAGCAACGACTGGCATACGCTGCTCTGGAAACAGCCGGAGTTCAAAAGCGCAGTGAAGGCCCGCTGGAACGACCTGCGGCCGACGCTGCTCTCGGATACGGCCGTTGTCAAACGCATCGACGACGTGAGGGCGCCGATCACCGATGCCGCCGAACGCGACCTCTTAAAGTGGCCCGTCGATTCGAGCTCCCTCTTCGGCAGGGGGTTCGGCAATGATACCCTGCAGCCGAAGACCTGGGCGGGCCAGATCGACAATCTGAAATCCTGGACGAAAAAGAGGATGAAAAGCCTCGACTCCTCGATGGCTACGCTGCCGTGATTTCAGCGCTCGACAGTGACGACGCGGAGGGCTTCCTCTTTACCCGCGGAAGTGACCCTCACGACACTGACGCCTGGAGGGAGCCGGAGGATTGCCCGGCCGTTTCGCGGCTGGAGGGATGATGCAATCTTGCCCTGCAGGGTATAGACGGCGATGCGCGACCCGTGGGCGTTGGAAAACTCGATGCCGCGGGAAGAGCGCCGTATGATCGACGGCCGTGCGGCGATTTCACCCTTGGAACATTGACGGCGGCTGTTTTCCACGGGAAGATGCAGCAGCTTCACCACACCCGGGTAGTTGCCCGGGTAGTACATGATCTTCGGCGGCGCGGCCGCCATCATACCTCCGGAGGACCCGGTCTCCATGGTATCCATCCAGACGATCCGGCCGTCGGGCGTCACCTCGCGCAGCCGCGCCCCCTGACATTCGTGGACCAGCGTGTTGCCGTTTTTAAGGCGGAAGGCGCTGCTCATGTAGCCTGAGAACATGTTGGAGTCGGGGTCGTAGATCCAGTCGGGTTTATCCGGGCCGAAGGGTGTGCCCGGCGTTGCCATGAACCCGCCGTCGGCATCGCGCGGAGGATTGATTTCGATGACCTGGGATGTCTCCGTACTCGTAAAAGTCATTGGGTTGGAGGTGTTATTGTGGAAAAAAAGGATATTCCCCGCTCCCGGATACCCGTCGGGAATCCAGGTGGGACAGTGGAGCGTTTTGATGATCGTATCCCCGGTTCCCAGGTAGTTGAACGCCCTTCCCCAGCGGTAAAGCAGATCGCCGCCCCGGTTGTGCCTGCCGCCGGTGTGACCCGCGGCCTGCTGCGTTGTGGTGCCGTGGTCGATGACATACACCTCGCTGAAAAGACGCGAGGTGAAGACGATCAGGTCGGTTTTTGCGCAATAGTCAATACCATTGAGATGGACCCACTGGCCGATGGCCGCGGGGCCGAGCGAACCGCTGAAAAGCTCGGGATGCAGCGCGGCCTGGGCCTTCGGGACAACGTGGTCCCAGATATGCCATTCCCACACGATTTTCGGTCCGCCCGCGGCATGCGGATCAAGTTCGAAGATCATTTCGGCGAGCAGCGTTTTGGTTCTGCCGCCGCCCATTCCGGAGCCGCCCGTCAGCAACGCCGTGTCAATGCCCGCGGCGATCATCTTTTCCCTGGTCATCAGTTCGAAGGCGCAGGCGAGAATATGACCGTCGGGCATGGGTTTCATGTCGTGATGCGTGATGTAGTTTTCATTCGACAGTTGATAGGTCCACACGACGCCGCTTGACGAATCGACCTCTTCGATAATTTCCTGCAGCGGCATCGCACCGGTCGGGTAGGTCACATTATTGGCAACCACCCCTGACCGTAAGATATTGCCGCTTTCGAGCATATACACCACATAACCGTTTTTGCTGGTATGGGTCCATGTGTGGACTATTTCACCATTTTTATCGAGGAGTATGGTTGTTTTGCCGTCGTAAGTGCCGTACAGAATATAGCCGTCGGAGAGTGATGCAGATGCCGGAAGGGTGATTGATGAAATAAGGAACGAGGCAATGATGCTGCTGATACGCTTATTGATCATACGAAGAGTAGTCCTTTGTTTAAACGATTAAAGTTGTGTTCCTGTAGTATTCCCCCTCATTGAAACAGTGAAAAACCGTTTCGGTTGTATGTTAGTTTGATGGTGCGTTGTAATCGTTCAGCTTTTAATTCCCTGAATCCGGTGACGGGATGTGAACCTGAAGCCGCCGCCCTTGAGCATCCTCGATCGTGACGATATGCAGTTGCCGCGACGTCGTGCGGCAACTGCCCGCCCGGTCGAGGATGCGGGAAAGGCTCATGGGGTCTTCACCCGCGGCGGTTACCCATCTTCCCGTCAATCTCCCGTCAAGCGAATAAAGCGTTACCGTGAATGGCGGGTGCAGCAGTGAACCGCCGTTGAGGTGGGGCACCCGTTTCCCGTTGAAGAAGATCACCGATGGCGAATCTGCGGCAAATCCCAGGAACTCCACTTCGCTCACATTGAGGTATCCGCCGCTGCCGTTGTACCGTACATAACGCACCGGTTTGGTGTTGGCGATCGAAACCGCGGTAAACGATCCTTCCGGCGGGGCGGAAGCGATGGTGTAGACTTTCTCCCAGGTGGTTCCGTCGTTTGAAATTTCGAACGATTTTCCGCTCATCCTGTCGGCGTAGCCGTCGCGGGGGTAGTATCTGAAACCGGTTATGATGACCGCGGCCCCATCGCCGAAATCGTAGCCGACCCAGACCTGGTTGCCTGTGCAGTCGGAATAGGTTGAGGTCTTTCCGTCGACCGCCATTTCGTATCGAACACCGCTGTTATCGTTATACGGGGTCCCTTTGCCGATGATCGTTCCGGTAAGTTTAACGGGTTCGCGGACAACGATGAATTCCTTCGTAACCTCGGTCAGTGTATTGGCCGGAACCGCCCGGTCGGCGATACCCCTGATCGTCAGCTCGTGACGGCTGTCGATTTCCAGCCCCGATGCGGTGATGGCGACGGTTCTGTTGTCGCTCTGCAGCTTTGCCGCCGAAAGAGTGATGTCCGTGGAGCCGATGGCGTAATTGGAAAGCTTTTCGGCGCTGGTCTTGTCGACGCTTTCGGAGAAAAGCACCATGATGGTTCCACCCGTTGAAGCGATGACGGATACCACTTTCGGCGCCGCGGTGTCTTTCCCCGGCAGGTAATGACGCACGTAATCGACGATGTACCGTATGGGAAACGTCGTTCCGGAAGGATCTCCGCCGTTGTTGCCGCCGATCGCCTGATTGACAAGCATGTAGCCGGGACGGCGGAAAGGATTCTCGCCGTTGGGCCCCGTACCGTTCGCGTTCGCCACCGCATAATGGTTCATCAGGGTTCCATCAAGCCAGAGATCGATTTTAAGTGAGTCCCATTCCCACGTCCAGACATGGAACTTATCGGCCCATTGACTATCGACTGTTTTAGTCTTTGACGACCATTTCTGGCTGCCGTCCATTACATTGAAAAGACATTTGCCCGAATAAAACTCCATCATGTCGATCTCACCGCCCCGGGGCCATCCGCCGCTGTTGGGCAGCCACCACCAGGCCGGCCAGCTTCCCTTCCTGATGTCGATCTTCGCGCGAATCTCGAAGAGCCCGTATTTAAACGACCGTTTCCCCATGGTTCTCAGGTTTGCCGAGGTATAGTTGCAGCCGCTCATGGTTTCCCGGTGCGCCTCGATAATGAGAAACCCGTCTTCGACCCGGGAGTTCTTCTCCCGCGCCTCCGCATAATACTGATCCTCATTATTTCTGACACTGCACCCCTTCTCATATCCCCAGTTCTTCGAATCGGGCAGCCCGTCCACATCGAACTCATCCGACCAGACCAGTTGATAGTTGTCGTATGAGGGCTGGCCGGCAACGGGAATGAGGAGACCGGTAAGCAAAAGGACGGGGAGTGAGGCTATTGAAGAGAAATAGCTGCACCAGGGCTTCATTGAGGTTCCTTTCATCGAAAACCGGGGTTATTTATAATATATGATTTTAAGATGGGGCAAGAGGGGCATTTCGTAAGGGTGGCTCGTGAATCGCTCACGCACCGCCCTTGTGTTGAGGGAGTTACTGTTTCAAATCGCAGTTTTTCATTCTCGGTTCATAGCTGTCGATATGAGAGGTCGGGCGTTGCCGCGGAGGTTTTTTAAAAGGTGATCCCTCGACCGACTTGCCCGCGAACTCGTTGATAAGACTTACCCATCCGCATTTCGTCATAACCATCTTTCTGTCGCTTTTAATTTTTCCCCAGGAAACCGGTTTGGCGTTCTTATTGTCCCACAGCGTAAAGAGGGCATGACACCTCAGCGGTTTGATGGTGAAACTTCCCCGTCCGCTGAAAAGAAAATAGCTGTTAAAAAGTGTTTTTCCGGAAAATGAAATATCCTGGATGAAAAGAGTGAAATCAGCGGCGGAAAAAGGTGATTTACCATTACGACCGGGAAGTAAAAGCGTCAGCGTGTCCTTTTTGCGCCATGGCAGTTTTGTCGGCACCAGCGAGGAGTCGTTCATGGTATCGGGAGGCACCACCGTTGTGAACCCGCTGGAATCAATCAACGCCGGCGGCAGGTTGAGGGTGAAAAAGCGGCGCATCTGCCGGGCCGCGTCGCCTTCGCCGAAAACCGGTTTCAAAATGCGGGGATCCTCCACGCCTATGTCGTTACTGATGACAATGCCCAGGCTCAGGGATGGCGCGGGAGAACGGTCGCCGGGAATCAACGGCATGCATCCGGAAAATAAGAGTATCCCCGGGAGCACGAATGACCGCCCGCACTTCATGAGGCATCCTTCGCGGAACCGGCGGAAGGCATCACGGTTTCGGCCGCACCGGTTTCTTTTTCCTGACCACACTCCGTGAAACGGAAAGACTCGCCGTGCCGGTGATGAGACGGTCGTCGCAGTCATAGTTCGCCTTGATATGCACCTTTTGGTTGAAGGGAATGTTGACAAGGTATATTTTCGCCTTGCCGTCGTCGCCGGTGGAGTAACAATCTTTCGACAATTCGGCATCAGCGGTTGAAGAGTCGTCGGGCAGCCGGCAGATAAAGGTACCGGTAGTAGCGGTCAGCTCGATCCGTTCCCCGCGGTAGGGATTGCCGTCCCCGTCGAAAAGATGTGCGGTCACAAGCGCCCTTCCCGACGGTCTTTCCAGCATCGAATCGCGGATGACCTCCACCTTTACCGCAAGACGGCAGGTCCGCGAGACGACCTCATTTTCATCGGGAATTTCGTAACCCCAGACAACCCTGGTAAACATGAGCGCTCCCAGGAACAGGCTTCGTATCGTCATATCATCCTCCCTCATGTTGGTGAAACTGATAACTGATAGATATTGCTTTTTCCAGGTTCAGGCAGCCCATCCTCCGCAACAGGTACTGTGGAGGGGGAGAATTTCCGTACTTTCGTTTGACATTTGAACTGTATTCCGCATGAAATCCTTTTTTTCCCGCCGATCCAGGTACACCATTCATCGATAAAATAGGTATCTTCTGGTGAAAAATGCAACAATCGGACATGGCTATAGCAGGGAGGGTTATTTTCGAGAGATCGGATTGAAGTTACTTTCAGCTCGCGGGGGTTGTAAAGAACTCATAATCGAAGGTGAGTTCTGAAAGCGGCTGATCGGGAAACGGCGCCTCACCCGGAGGCGCTCCGGGCGATGTCTCTTTCCACCTGCCTGCGCCGGGGCTTCGGCAGGCAGGTGGGTTGCGGCGCCGCAGGATTCTCTGTGACAAGCGCCCCTTTTTATTGCTTTCCGATGATTCAGCTAAGCTCTCCAACGATTCAGGTAAGTTTTTCGATGATTTTGGAAAGCTTTTTATTAAAGCAGGCAAGCTTTTCCAGAATTGTGCAACGCTCTTCGAAAAAAATGCAATGCTTTTTTAAAATTCCGGTACGTTGCTCAATGATTTCAGATAAGCTTTTCACTAATTTTTGAAAGTCGGGTATTGAATTTTAATCGCCATGCATTGAATTCAATAAGCTTTTTCAAAATTTTGCAACGTTTTTTGAAAAAAATACAACGCTTTTCCAAAATTATGGTTCGTCGCATAGTGAGTTTTGGCAAGCTTTTCATTGATTTTGGTACGTCGAGCATTGAATCCGGTAAGCAGGGCAATAATTTCGGGTAAGCTTTGTGAGGATTCGGGTATATTCCACGTCGTTTACTATTGCCGGGGAAATGATCTCCGGGACCCTTCCGATATTCCTTTAACGATTTTTGGCGGTGGTGAGGGGGGGGCGACAACGGCCGGAGTATAAAAGACGTTTTGCTGGAGGTTTTACGGAAGCAAAATGTGGCGAAAGCCCAAGGAACGAAGCGGCGATGCTTTTATGTTCTGTTGTTTGCTGTATGTAAAGCACCTACAGTATTCAATCTTTTCTTCGGCGGCGGTCTTTTGTTTTTCTGCTTTCGTTCAGCCCCCGTTTTCTTAATGTTTTGATGACGGTTCTTTGTTTCGATTGCCCTTGTGAGTTTCTTCTTATCATGAAATTTGTATGCTATTGATGGTTCTTGAACAAAAGAAAAAAGGGAAAGTTGTTCAACCATTTGAATTTTCGGAAAATCAACAAATTCAGAAATAAATGAGGCATTAACAGAGCTAAGTTCTTTTGGTTCCATTTTATAAAGACCACCACCATAATTTCTCCCATTTGAAATCAATTGTTGGTCAGGTATTGAATTTAAAAAATCTAAAATAGTTGAACTAAAATCGGGATTTTTTTTAAGATAATCTGCTAATGGTTTGCGAGGGATTAATAATAAATACCCGTTTGTGGCAGTTGCTTTACTTTTATTGTAAATAAATCTGAATATTTTCTTGTTTACCCCATTTCTTCCCATATATGTACAAAGAAAAGGAGCAGGTGGACGTTGTTCTTGAGAATACCATGGGTCTCTGCGGCTCGCAAGATATGAAGCCGAAACTTCTGCTGCTTTTTCTGATGTTAAATAAGAAAAGAGTCCAGGACAATTTAATTTAATATTTGAAATCGGAACATTTGTGTCTATTATAGCAAGTGTATTTTCAATTTTAGGATAGCCTTGCCGGTCGCTTTCAATTATAAAAGATTTTAATTCTCTAGACGGTGGTAATATAGGTTTGATAAAATCTGATGAAATACAGATATTTTCAAAAACTTGTCTTGGTTTAATAAAGAATTCATTTGAACCAGTAGCAATCCCACGCTTAACATAAAAAAAATCACCAAGATGAGGACAATGTTGATTGGTTTCGGAATCAGTTTTGATATTTTTATTAAAAAAGTTTAACCATTTATTATTTACGCGCAATTCTTGAATGGGCAATTCTTTAATTGACGATGGTACATTTATATCTGTACCAAAAGATAACTTACATATAGAATCTTTACTCGGAATGTTCTTTGCAAAAATAACAACAGAAGATGATACAAGCGCATCCTCGAACTTAACATCAGTAATATTATAGTTGTGTATGTGAAGCAGGCTTACATTATTCGTTAAAAAACACCTTAATGAACTGCCATAATTAACGTTCATCCATTCACTAGGAATCAGCCAGACACCGATACCATTTTCCTCCATAAAAGAAACACTATGAATTAGAAAATAAACATATAAACCTGAGAGGCCACTTATTGAAAGTTGCTGATTTCTTGTAGCAATAAGTTTGCATTCTAATTTTGATTCATCATCAATGTAATGATGCCGAACATATGGGGGATTAGTTAGAATGAGGTTAAAGCGACTTGAATTATTCCATTTACCTTACTTTCCGCGCATCGGGAAAAGAGTTTTTTCGATTTATTTCAGCCGGTTTTATAAAAAGCAGCCGGTTTCAGCCCCATGAGAT
>JAFGIW010000058.1 GCA_016929415.1 Chitinispirillaceae bacterium
ATCTCCTCCTCGATCCCGAGCGCCATCATCATGTTGTACAACTCTTCGTTCTGGTAGATGGCGGCGCGGTTCCTCCCGAAAACGTTCTGCGGCTTCCCTTTGAGCGTGAAAATCGCCTGGGTGAGTACGTCGCGGGAACTGATGATCGAACCCCCGGCCGACATGCCTTCGGTAAGAAAGATGGTGGACGTTTCGCCTTTATCGCCATCCTCAAGATGGTATTTACAGTCGCGCAAGTTGGGGATCTTGATTTCGATCCTTTTCGCCGCCTCCTTCGCCTCTTTTTTTACCGCATTGAGTTCGGTGCGCAATTTCTGGCTCTGAAGGATCTTCGCTTCGAGCAGCCGCGACGCCTCGATGTTCTTATGGAAGTAGTCGACCACGGCCGATTTGACCTCGGAGACGATCCACCCGCGGATTTCGGCGTTCCCGAGCTTGTTTTTCGTCTGCGACTCGAAGATCGGGTTCTTCAGTTTAATCGCGATGGCGCCGCTTATTCCCTCACGCACATCGAGTCCGTTGTAGTTTTTTTTGAAGAACTCGTTGATGCCCTTGAGCAGCCCCTCGCGGAAGGCACTCAGGTGCGCCCCGCCGTCGGTCGTATGCTGGCCATTAACGAAAGAGAAGTAGGTCTCGCCGTAGCTCTGCGTGTGGGTAAAGGCGAATTCGAGCTGTTTCCCCTTGAAATAGGCGGGGGAGTACAGGGTTTTTTCTCCCACCTCGCTCCGCAGCAGGTCGAGAAGACCGTTTTTCGATTCTATTTTAAGGTCATCCAGATAGAGGCGCAGCCCTGTGTTGAGATAGGCGTAGTTCCAGAGCCGTTTCTCGACATACTCGAAATTGAAGGTAAATTCATTGAAGATCTCATCATCGGGAAGAAACTTCACCTGGGTGCCGTTCGGTTCTGAACTGCTCCCCTTCTTCTTCGATTTCAACTCTCCCCGTTCGAACAGCGCCTCGAAATATGATCCGTCACGAAAGGAGGTGACCCTGAAACGGCTGGAAAGCGCGTTGACGGCCTTGGTGCCCACGCCGTTGAGCCCCACGCTGAACTGGAAAACGTCGTCATTATATTTGGCGCCCGTATTGATGGTTGACACACAGTCGATCACCTTGCCGAGCGGGATGCCCCGGCCGTAATCGCGAACCGAAACGACACCCTGTTCGATGGCAATGTCGATCCGTTTCCCGAAGCCCATGATAAACTCGTCGACTGCATTATCAACCACTTCTTTGAGCAGAATATAGATGCCGTCGTCGGGATTCGAGCCGTCACCCAGACGCCCGATATACATACCCGTGCGCAGGCGTATATGTTCGAGAGAACTGAGGGTTTTTATCTTGCTTTCATCGTAGACGGGAAGGGACGACGGTTTAGCCATGGCACACACCTACTACTGATGAGGGAAAAAAACGGCACTTCGATAAACAGGGGGTGTTTCGGGTTACTATCGGAGGTGTAGTATGCATATCCTTACTGCTAAAATACAACGATTTCAGGCCTGAAACAACCTTCTACCGTAAATATGGTATAATGAATGAGTCAATAGTACAAGAATTTGTGTGTTGTTGGAATCGCGACTTCTCCCCTAACGGTGTTGCTTCAAGCCTAAAAATCTCCTTAACCGGTACCGGAAGAGTTTCATCCGGTAATCGGACCGATGGATGCCGATCTGGTAGAACCACGGGTTATCGCGGATATTGCCTTCGATAATCTGAAACTTGAAACGCTCTTTCCATGCAACATAATTGAAGCTGAGCTGGTCGCGCCTGCTGCCGGAAACGATTTCTTTCCACCAGCGCTCCATGGCGCTTGTTACATCGGGTCCGTGGTGGCGGCGCAGAAGAACCCCGCCGGATATCAGGCCGCTATGTGGCGGGTAACCCTCCTTTTTGTATCGTTCGATCTGCCGTTGCATGAGTACCGGATCGTCCTTGAATTTTCCCGTTTCCCGCCCCAGACGCATGATCGACTCGAACTCTTCGTAAAGGCAGTCCCTCGCATCGCTGCCGGCGGCGGCGTGGCTGAAAAAAGCCATATTGCATTCTTGTAAAGCAGTGTCGATCAACCCCGCCACATCCCCCACGACGAGATAATTCCCGTCTATCCAGATACTGATGCGGTGGTCGGGAAAGAAACGGTGCGGCAGAATCTTGAACTCTTTCGCGCAACGGACCGGATCGGCGGACTGCGGCTGCATGGTCCGGATCTCCCATGGCGACATCCGCAGCGGCCGGTCGGTAAAACAGACATAGTCGACGCCTCTGATCTTCCGTTGCGGCAGCAGCCCGTCATACCCCCCGAAGATCGAGGTATAGATGACGATCCGTTTATCCTGCATGCGCCTCCTGTTGATCCTGCAGAGAAAAATCATTCGTGGAGGAAAAAGGTGCAAAAGTTTCGCTACTTGTGAGAGGGGGGGAGTTATATTTTGGGGATTATTTTTCAATAACCCTTACAGCGAGCATCCATGCCCCGATTATTCGACCTTCTTTCGGAAGATGCAAAAAAAGGCCTTGTCGAGGAAAACCGCAAGATAAAAGGGGCCTCACGCAAGCCCCGTCAGCAAAAGCAACCCTCATTGCATCCACTACAACAGCCGCATTCCCCGCCGGTCCCCGAGATCCCCATTCCCGACTTCGTTGCGCTTGATGTCGAAACCACCGGTCTCGATTTTAAAAACGACCGGATCATAGAAATCGGAGCGGTAAAATTCAAGGTGGGAAAAATCGTCGAGGAGTTTTCTACCTTCATCAATCCCGGCCGTGCCATTCCGCCGGCGATAACCGACCTTACCGGTATTTCAGATACCGATGTTGCCGATGCACCCGCCTTCGGGGCCGTTTCCGACCGTTTACTCACTTTCATCGACACGCTGCCGCTCTGCGGCCACCAGATCGAGTTCGACGCATCGTTTCTCAAGGAAGAGTTCAAAAGGGTCAAAAAACCGGCCCTCGACAACAACCTGCTCGATACGGCGCTTCTCTCGCGTGTCATGCTTGATCCGCGGGGCCGGTTTTCGCTGAAGCACGTGTGCACCGTTCTCGATGTCAAGCTTGACGGTGCGCATCGTGCACTCAATGACGCGCGGGCGTCGGGGGAGGTGGCGGTGCTGCTCGTCCCGAGGCTGGGGCATCTGCCCCTTGCCGTCCGGCAGGCGATCGCGCTTTGCGCGCCCTCATCCCTGTTCAAGAACCTGCTTTTTAAATCACTCCCGGGAAACAAGCCGGAAATCGCCATCGATTTTCCGCGGGAGAAACCTGTGGCGCGGCTCTCCTGTCCCGATGAATGCCGGCCGATCGAACGGTCGATCGTCGAAAAAATTTTCGGGATCGATGGAAAGCTTTCGGCACTCATTGATGCATACCGGCCGCGCAGTTCCCAGCAGAAAATGGCCCGCGGCGTCATTGATGCGCTCAACACGCAGTCTCTTTACATTGCCGAAGCAGGCACCGGCACCGGCAAATCACTTGCCTATCTGGTCCCCGCAGCGCTCTGGGCGCTGCACAACGACTGCCGGGTCATCGTCTCGACACGAACGAGAAACCTTCAGGACCAGCTTGTCACCCACGACCTGCCGATCGCGGCGGCGGTCGCCGACGGGCAGTTGAAATCAACGGTGCTCAAAGGCCGCGGCAATTATCTCTGCCAGCATCGCTTCATGCAGCTCCTCCTTGGGAATGTCGGGAACCTCTCACCGCGCGAGCGGTTCGCGATCCTTCCGCTTATCGTCTGGAGCAGCTCAACCTCAACCGGCGATATCGAGGAACAGAACCTGTTCAACCCGAAATGGTTCTCAAAAATCTGGAACATCATTTCCGCCGAACATCACGAGTGTTCCCATCGCCGCTGCCCGCTTTATCAGTCGTGTTTTTTTCAGAAAGCGCGCAACAGGGCGCTCGGTTCCCATATCGTCATCATCAACCACGCCCTCTTCTTTTCAGACCTCTGCACCGGGACTTCCTTTCTCGGTCCGGCCGGCCCGATCATCTTTGATGAGGCGCACCATATCGAATCCAGCGGCCACCGGTTCCTCAGGGTTGAACTCGACACCAGCCGGATCAACCTTTTCACCGAAACCGTCAACAACCTGGTACAGCGCATCGGTGAACTGCAGGAGGAACAACAGATTTACGAACGCGGCAGGGAGCTTCGATCGACCCTCAAACAGTTCCGGAAAAGGGGCGGGGGATTCCTCGATGGACTGCGCCGCTGGGCAAAAGAGAAAAATGAGGCGACGGCCGAGTATCAGATCGCCTACCGGGAGGAAACCTTTTCCGGGCTCCCCGAATCGGGCGCCTTTTTACAGTCCATCATCGACCTGACCGACCGTCTCATGGCGCTCAGACAGGCGATCAAGGGCCACCCTGAGCCGCAGCGCCATGAACCGCTCGATATGGAAACCCAGGCCTGCGTCGAACAGGCGTCGCAGCTCAAGGCAGATTTCCTCTATCTGACCGGTGCGCAGACCGACGATCATGTTTTCTGGACAGAGGGGAACATCATCAAAGGGTGGGCGAAACTCTGCGGCGTTCCGCTCGACATGGGGGCGCTGCTTTCGGAAATCTGGGAACGGCTGGGCGGCGCAATTATTTTTACTTCGGCAACGCTCTCGATCACCGGGTCATTCGATTACTTCAAGCGCACCACCGGCCTCCTGACGCACGAGGCGCGCACCGCCTCGGAGATAGTTAAAAGCCCCTTCGGCGCCCATCAGTCGATTGCCGGGGCGATCTCGTCGGCCCCCGAACCAGATTCGCCGCAGTTCCCCGCGTACATCGCCGACACTATTGCCGCGCTCCATACGGCCTTCGGAAAAAACATGCTCGTTCTTTTCACCGCCAACAACATGCTCTCATCCGTCTATCAACTCCTGCGCGGCCGCGCCTCCATCGATAAAAACAACCTGCTCGCGCAGGGAATGACCGGCAACCGGCAGATCATTCTCGAAGAATTCAAAAAAAATTCGCAGATGATACTGCTCGGCACCGACAGTTTCTGGGAGGGTATCGACGTTCCCGGCGAGGCGTGTGAAATGGTCATCATTCCGCGACTTCCCTTTCCGGTCCCCACCCACCCCCTCACCCGGGCAATTGCACAACGCATGCAGGAGCGGGAGGGCGAATCGTTCTTTTCCTATTCGGTCCCGGAAGCGGTCATTCGTTTCCGTCAGGGCTGCGGTCGCCTCATACGTACCAGCACCGACCGCGGGGCGCTAATTATTTTAGACAACCGTATCGTACGTCGGGGCTACGGAAAACAGTTCATACGGTCAATCGACGTCGATATTCATGTTTTTGAGGACACCGCCGGCATGATTGAAAGCATTGAGACATTTTTCGCATCCGATCCGCAACCAGCGGCGCCGGTGTCCGACTTCACCTATGTCCCGCTGGATGACGTATGAAGCGGCTGTCGCTTTTCGTGACACTATCGGCACTTGCAGCAGGATGCGGCATCTATACGTTCAGCGGTTCGACCCTTCCCTCACATCTGAAAACCGTCGACATTCCGCTGCTCGAAAACAGGTCGATGGAACCGGATATCGCCGACGAGATCACCCAGGAACTCAACCGGCGGATCCTCGCCGACAACCTCCTGCGGATTGTGGCGACCGAGGGCGATGCGACCATCAGTGGAAGCATCACGAGCTACCTTCATGAACCGTATACCTTCGGCGCGGCATCGACCCGCCAGGTGAGCGTCGACCAGTACATCGTCAAAATCACGGCCCAGATGAAATTCCTCGACAAAGTAAAAGACGTCCCTCTGTTCGAGGGGGCGATCACCGGCGAAGGCATCTACGATTTCCAGAAGGAAACCGAAGAGACCGGCAGGGCCAAGGCGATCAAGGACATCGTCCAGCGGATCCTGCAGAGTTCGCTGCAGAGCTGGTGATCCGGGGAGATGGATGCCAAGCCCGTTTATCAATCCGCCTACCGGAACGACCTGATCCGTACATTGTCAAAGATCGAGGGTTGTCTGCCGAGAAGCGGTCCCGTCCATTTCCGTCCGCGCTTTCTCAAACTGCTCTTTCGTTTCAAGCCTGCCGATATTTTCATACGCCGCGGCGAAACCGCCGTCGTTCAATAGCCGGATGCCGGTGATTCGTTTCAACTGCAGCTGCGTCTCCTGGGCGGTCATCACCGCAAAGCAGTGCGGGGCATTCGTATGGTGCGGCAGTTTTTTTTCGTGCGTTCGCGATTCGACGAACTGTGCATGCCGCTCGATCCTTTCCGCAACGAGCTTGTTCACTTCGGGCAGGAAACGTTCAATCCGCCCCGCAATATACCCGGTGAACGCCTCGTCGATGTCAACACCCATGCTGCTGCGTCCGCTCGCGATCGCGGCGAGCATGGCGGTCCCGGTGCCGACGAACGGATCGAGCACCGTGTCGCCGTAAAGAGAATACATGTTGATGAGCCGCCACGCAAGCTCAAAGGGAAACGCGGCACTGCGGTCGCGAAGGTCGTCGTAATCCAATCCCTGCCTTGTCCCCTTGAAATCCCATATGTCGGAAAACCAGTTGTTGCGCTCCTCCCAGAAGAAGGAGCTTTGCATCCTCGACAACTTTTCCTGTTTCGATTCGAACTCTTTTTTCGCGCCCTTGCGGAAGATAAGAATATACTCGTGCTCCAGGGTCACGTACGCCCCCGCGGGCAGCATCCCCGAGCCCATGAACTTGTTGGGCGCGTTGGTCTGCTTCCGCCACAGGACGACCGGCAGGCAATCAAACCCGATATCGCTGCAGCGGCGTATGATCCGCGAATGGTTAGAATAAAGGCGGAAATTGCCATTGATCGTCCGCACCGCATCCCCGATATTGATGCAGGCGAAGGAGCCGCTTCTGAGGACACGGTGGAGCTCACGCCAGACCTTGTCAAGCTCACAATGCATCAGTTCGAAGGCGCGGTTGCCGTTTTCACCCTCCAAGGCATCTTCAACTTCAGGCGACAATCGCGAGAAAAGGTTGTCCCACATCCGTATCATCGGGTAAGGGGGGGAGGTGACGACGAGGTCGACACTCCCGTCGGCCAGGGCATGCATGTCGCGCGCATCGGAGATGACGATGCGGTGCGTCGTCTCGAAGGTCGGGTTGTCCACTGTCGCGAATTCTCCTTTATATATTGCGATGTGCCGTGCTGAAAAATAGATCAGGGAGGAGATCCGGGGGGTTATCATTAACAGGGTCGCTGCCGCAACCTATACCATTGATGGAGATCGGCTATGTCATCTTCTGCCTGAAAACGGACAAAAAGCAATAATAGATAAACGAAACATCTGAATCGGGTAAACACTCCCTCGGACAAACGGTAGCTCGATCACCGCTGCTTTAGTTGTCGGAGAAGCCGGGTGCGGTGATTGTTAATGTCGGGAGCTTTAATCATCGTTAAAGAGTCCCGGGCGTTATTGCTGCCTGCGCGTTCTACCCTCCGCAGTAGCAACTGCTAAGGAGGACGGGGAGCCGCAACACGCAAAAATACCGCTTCGGCGAAGGCAGGCGGGTGGCGACCCACCTGCTTCAATAAATTTGATTCATGGGAAATACGAAAAATGGAATCAAGATCAAACGAAAACCTCACTCCCGGGCCGTCGCCCCGGGCGGTTTCTTCCCTTCCACAGCCGAGAAACGCCTCCCCTGTACCCGCGGTCCGCCCCGTACTATTTTTATCCTGTCACTCAACGAAGGTGCATTCATGAACAATCCATTGATTCTTGACGGCGCCGCTTTGGCGAAAAAGATCGAAACCACGCTTCAGCTTCGTGTTCTGGCCTTTCAGAACAAACATAACGGCAAGGTCCCTCTTCTGGCGGCGATTCTTGTAGGCGGCGAACCGGCATCGGCCACCTATGTGAAAATGAAGGGCAGTGCCTGCGGCAGGGTGGGGATGGATTCGCGGCGCATCGAGCTGCCTGAGACCGCGACGACCGCCGAGCTGCTTTCCGCCATAAAGGCATTGAACGACGACGACGATGTCTGCGGCATCCTCCTGCAGCATCCGGTGCCGAAGCAGATCGACGAGCGTGCGGCATTCGATGCGATCGCGCTCGAAAAGGATGTGGACGGGGTCACCTGCCTCGGTTTCGGCCGCATGGCAATGGGGGAACACGCTTACGGGAGCGCGACTCCCGCGGGAATCATGACGCTGCTCGATTATTACAGGATCGACCTTGCGGGCAAACGGGCCGTTGTGGTCGGCAGAAGTCCCATTTTGGGCAAACCCATGGCGCACATGCTGCTCAACCGTCACGCGACCGTTACCATCTGTCACTCACGGACGAACGATCTCCCCTCGATAATCGGCGAGGCTGACATCGTGGTCGGCGCGGTGGGGAAGCCGAAATTCATCCGGGGCGAATGGATCAAGGAGGGGGCGGTGGTGGTTGATGCGGGGTATCATTCCGGCAAGGTGGGTGATGTTGATCTCGAAACCGCAATCCCCCGGTGCAGCGCCTATACCCCGGTCCCCGGCGGCGTGGGGCCCATGACCATCGTGACGCTGATCTCCCAGACCATGGAGGCTGCGGAACGCCGGGGCTGAGGCTGAAAGCGCAGGCCCGTTGGAGGGCCTCCTTCCCAATTATTGAACAATAGACACCCTCCGCTCAACCCATACGATATGCATATATCGTGAATTGTGGGATCGAAGGGCATTTCATGAAAAAGAAATGGATAGTTGTCGCTTTCGCCTGCATACTGGCTGCAGCCGCTTTGATTTTTACCTGTGAAAACGGCGACAAACAAAATCCTCTCCTGGATGGTCCGACAGGGCAAGAGGATACCACGAAGCCCGATACCACAACGAAGCCCGACACCACGAAAAAGCCCGACACTACCGCAAAGCCCGACACTACCGCAAAGCCCGATACTACCGCAAAGCCCGATACTACCGCAAAGCCCGATACTACCGCAAAGCCCGATAC
>JAFGIW010000059.1 GCA_016929415.1 Chitinispirillaceae bacterium
ACGTCATGCCGGAGCGTTTCGGTAATGACCAGCGTCAGCAGCGGCCCCGGCGCAAGCCCCGCGGAGAGGCCCAGCGTGATTCCCACGGTTAAGGTATGCAAGACGGTATGCGCCATCTTCCCGTCAATGTCTCCTTCGTTGGTGTACCGATGCCGTGCATGCGCGTGGATATGACGGGGAAGCGTCCATCCCTACCCCTCCGCCCGAAGCACCAATCCTTTGAGGTATTCACCCTCCCGGTGCGCGAGGTTCACCGGATGGTCGGGTCCTGCGGCAAGCGAATGGAGCAGTTGAAAACGGCGGCCCGAATCCGCGGCCGCGGCAAAAACGATCTGGCGGAAGAGCCTGGCGTCGACGGCGTTCGAGCAGGAAAAGGTGAAAATGATTCCGCCGGGGGCGCTGTTTTTACAGGCAAGAAGGTTGATGTCTTTGTAGCCGCGGCTTGCACGTTCGACCTCCCCCGGATGCCGGGCGAATTTGGGCGGGTCGAGAACGATGCAGTCGTAGCGCGCCCCGGTTTCGCGGAGGAAACTGAAGACATCGGCGGTATACGTGGTCACCCTGCCGCCGTCGAGGTTGTTTGCGGCGACGTTGTCCCGGAGCTGCCGCAGCGCGGCCTCCGATTGATCCACTGCGTCCACACTCCGCGCCCCGCCGGCGAGCGCGGACACGGCGAAGCCGCCGCTGTAGGAGAAACAGTCGCAGACGCACCTGCCGGCGGCATACGATCGAAGCAGCGCGCGGTTGTGCCGCTGGTCAAAGAAAAAACCCGTCTTCTGACCCCGGGCGATATCGGCGCCGAACACGAGGCGGTTTTCCCTTATGACAAGACCCGGCGGCAACGAGCCGTAACATATACCCTCCGCCCCGGCGATCCCCTCCCTGGCGCGCGATTCCGGATCCGATCGTTCGTAAATAAACGGCGGAGTGCAGACCGAAACGAGCGCTGCAACGACTGCCTCGCGCATGCGCTCCATCCCGGCGGTCTGGATCTGCATGACGAGTCCGCCGGTATAGCTGTCCACGACAAGTCCCGGAAGAAAATCGCCCTCGGAATTGATCAGACGGCATGAGTCGGTATCGTCGCCGAGGATCGATTGACGTTGTGCGATAGCCTGCTGTATGGCCGTGGACAACGCGGCATCGTTGAAAGCCTCTTCACCCCACCGAAGCATGCGGACGGTAATGGCCGAATGGTGGTTATAATACCCGCATCCGAGCGGTTCGCCCTGAAAAGTGCGTACAATGCAGTGTTCACCAGCCGATGGTGTTCCCGAAACACGATCGATCGAGCCGGAAAAAATCCACGGATTTCCCCCCCGAACGCTTTTTTCACGGTTTCGCTTCAAGTGGATGGTGATCATATGGTTTTCAGGAAAATACACTTCCGCCGACGGCATCACGCTTAAAACTGTTGATATGGCATGGGATTGTTATATTTTTGATATAGATACAACTTTAAAAACAAATCGATTGATGGTGGTAACGCTTGCACATGGTTGGTTCACATAATATTTTAAGAATAAAGTCGAAAATTTTTTATTATTTATCCTAATCGTAACACCACAACCCGATGTGGGGAGGTCTGCATGATCAAATTACTCAAGCCGTTTTGTTTAGCGCTTCTTGTTGCAAGTATCGGTTTTATTGGTTGCAATAAAAAAACAGTGGTAACGGAAACACCGCCGCCGCCCCCGCCGCCAAGAGTTGAAGAACCGCCGCCGCCTCCGCCGCCGCCGCCGCCGCCGGACATTACGGGTGAGCTCAACGCGCTTCTGCAGCCGGTCTATTTCGATTTTGATAAATATGAACTTAAATCCGAAGGAATCTCTACACTTGAACGCATTGCCAGTTTCCTGCGTGAGCATTACAGCGTCCGCCTCATGGCTGAAGGGAATGCCGATGAACGCGGCTCTTCGGAATACAACATGGGGCTGGGTGAAAATCGTGCCCGTGCCGTGAAAAACTACCTCACGTCATACGGCATCAGTGCAGACCGAATCGAAACAACCTCCTATGGTGAGGAGCGCCCAGCACGCACGGGTTGCGGCAGCGATGATGGATGTCATCAGATGAACCGTCGGGTTGAATGGCAGGTCTTGGCCAAGTAATTTGAAACTGGATATCTCTTCAAGATGGGCGTTCCCGACACGGAATGCCCTTTTTATTTAGTCGCCGATGACAGAGCCTTCATCGCCGGCAACGCCAGAATCATTCCCGGTATTGAAACAATAAAGCTGATTCCGAAGAAATACCCATATCCGAACCTCGCCGCGAGAAATCCGCTGGCCACACCGGTGAACAGTCCGCTGATACTCATGAGCCCCGACCCGATGGCATAGTGGGCGGCCTTGAATTCACCCGTGCAGATACGCATAAGGAATGTCATGAGGACCGCGGTGCCGAGTCCGCCGGAAAACTGGTCGAAGCCCTGGACTGCGGCAACCGAAACAAGGTTGAAGGTGCCGATCGGAAGCGGATCGACGTTGCCGGTATTGACGAGAAGGTATTTTTGAAGCGAGAAGGCAAGAAACATATAGACAATATTCGAGACGTTTTGCGCAAGAAGAAACGGTACAAGTACCCGTCTGAGCGAGAATCGTGAAATGCACCAGCCGCCCAGCATCGCACCGGCAATCGACGCAGGAAGTCCGATTGCCGCCTGCATCCAGCCGTAATGAACCTTGATGCCTACATCAACGATGAACGGCGCCACCATGGCGGTCAGCAGAAACTCTCCGGTGCGCAGAAAAATGATGAACGCCAGAATCAGGCCGATCCGCTCTCGGTCCATGAAACTCATGAAGGCCTGTGTATAATATGAATCGGGGTTGCGGTACAGCAGGGGGGTGATCCGCCGGCGGAACATGCCGATGACGATGAGCATGAGAAGCAGCAGCATGCTCATCCACCCGGCGAACCCGAGACCGCGAAGGATAGGAACATTCTTGACGATCGCTTGATACGGTACTGAATTGACACCCGCATATACCGCGATGAGCACCGCCGCAAGTGCCGATGCGCCGATAAGGAACCGGGGGCGCAAAAGCGGGAGTAAAACGCCGCAGGGAGGAAATTTCTGCGATTCGCACCGGGGCAGGAAGATGCTGTGGTAGACAAACAGGAGGATCAGGAGCATGCCGGCCGTACCGAATGCAGGCAGCCATCCGACGGTTGTTCCGATCGTGGCGACAACACCGGTCCCGGTCATCATGGCGATACGGTACGCCATCACGCGGTACCCGACATAGGTCGCCTGCTCTTTGGTGTCGAGCGCGACAAGATAATATCCGTCAATTGCGACATCATGGGTTGCAGCCAGGAAAGCGCCCGCCAGCAGCAGCACCGCGATGATCCGTATGCCGCCGGGGACGTGCGTACAGCACCCGACGGCGATGAAGAGCAGCGCCAGGGCGATCTGCAGGATGAGCATCCACAAGCGGCGGGTGCCGAAGCGGTCGATGTACGGCGCCCAGAGGAACTTGACGGTCCAGGGAAGACCAAAAAACGCGGTAAGACCGATCGATTGGAGGCTGATATTCATACTGCGCAAGAAAAGCGACGAGACCATGCGGATAACGGTATAGGGAAGCCCTTCGGCGAAGTAGGTGGTGAAGCACCAGAGGTATGGTTTACTGAAGGAGGTGCGGCTGATGATGGAGGCTCCTTTCGCGGGAAGGATAGCGCTTGTTATCGGAAATTGTCAGGTAAAATATATAATATTAACTCTATCGGGACCTTGGTTTAATCAAGAAAACATGAAGAATGCAAATGAAAGTTTCTTTTCTTCTTTACCATCTGCCCCCTATTGTCCCCCGGCAGGGGGACGAAACAAAAAAAGAATTCCGCCGGGGGTCTGTTGTAGTAACAAAGGCTTGAAATCATTTATATTGCAAACACCGTAATTTTAAGAAATAATTTCCGTGAACCTGTTAAGATGGAGAATGTCGTTGCATGAAAAAGGTGTTTCGAAGCAATGCGGCGGTCATCGGTATTTTTATTTTCTCCTGCCTGTCGGTCAATGCAGCTCCCGGCGAATCGGCGGTTATCACGCTGGCCTTTCCCTTCGGCGCCCGCAGCGCCGGCATGGGGGAAGTGGGGACCGCGCTCGCCGACGACGAATCGGCGCTCTTTTTCAATCCGGCGGGACTCGGGGTGAAAAACAGTAGCTGGCGAAGGGGGTCGGTGGCCGGGTCGTTCGAGTTCCTGCTGCCCGCCTTTCAACTTTGGGAACTCTGGCACGCCGCGGTCGCGGGGTGCTACCAGACGCCTTCGGAGCTCGGCGGGTTTGGCGCGTATGTCAACCACATCAACATGGGAGTGAATCCGATAACCGACGAATCGGGCAGGATGAGGCGCTTGACGTACAGCTATGAGCAGGTATGGGCTGTGGGCTGGGGGTTTTCATTCGAGGATCTCGGCGACCCGACCCGTCACGTGGGATTCGCCTTCAAACCTTTTATTTCCGCCCTGGCTCCCGGTCTTGGCGAAAACGGAGAGGGTATCGCCCGGGGTTTCGCCTTTGATTTGGGGTATCTGCGCGCATGGAAGAACGGATTGCGTTACGGGTTGAACCTGGCAAACATGGGACCGTCGGTTTTTTATATTGAACGGGCCTCCAGGGACCCCATACCGCTTACCGCCAATGCCGCGATTGCCTGGAAACGCGGTTTCGTTGCCGACCGTCTCGATATTCTTCGCATCGCGATGGAGCTTCGCCTGAACAAGGAACTGGTGGTCAACCATTACGACGGTGCCCCCGAACCGTTTTACAAGGCGATGTTCATTGATCTTTTTAATGAGTCGTTCGCCTACGAAATGCAGGAAATCAACATCAATACCGGCTGCGAATTCCGGATCATGAATACCTGCATTATCCGTCAGGGAATACTCTTCGATTACCTTGGCGAGCGGTATGAACTGCACCTCGGGCTCGGCATCAATCTCTTCAATCATATCAAAGGCGACTTCTCCTGGATTGTCGCGCCGGAAGGATTTTTAAAAGGCTTTCTCCAACAGTTTGACAAGACAAAGGAAGGCGCCACCGGCGCACGGCACTACCAATGGCAGCTCAGCATCACGATCGACGCTCTTGCCGGATGGAACGAGGAAGACATGCGATGGTGGATGGTGAATAACGAGCGGGAGCGGTGGTAGGAGAAAAGGAAGAAAGCTTTTCAGCTATTAAGCTAAACCGCTGATCCGCTTTTCCCCGCTTCCTCTCCCCTATTCACTACTTATACGGAAACTTCTCCCACGCCTCGTCGACGAACGCCTTGAACTCCCGTTCGAACCGGGAGCGGGGGAAACGCTCGGCATTTTTCCGGATCTCCGCCGGGTTGAACTTTTCCTCTTTATCAAGAAACTCCTGGATCGTTTCGATGAGGCAAAGCGGCGTCTGCCGCTTGAAGAAGAGGCCCGTTTTCCCCTCGATCACCGTCTCGAGCGCGCCGCCGCGGCCGAAGGCGATGACGGGCAGCCCCGACGCCTGCGCCTCAACATTGACAATGCCGAAATCCTCCTCGGCGGAGAAGATGAACGCCCGGGCGTTGGCGAGCAGCTCCTCGACCTCGCGGGCGCTGCGGTGGCCGATAAGGTCGATGGTCGGCCCGGCGATCCGTTTGAGCGCCTTCATACCCGGCCCGTCGCCGACAACGACCAGCGGCAGCTTGAGATGGTTGAACGCCTGAATGATGATATCGATGCGTTTGTAGGGAACGAGACGCGCGACGGTGATGAAGTAGTTTTCCCTGTTGCTGCCGATATGAAACCGCTCGACATCGACCGGCGGGTAGATGACATGGGCGGGACGGTTGTAGCATTTCCAGATGCGGTGCGCGATGTAATGGGAGTTGGCGATGTACTCATTGACGCGGTTGGCCGTGGCCATGTCCCACAGCCGGATATAATGCAGCATCATGCGCACGATAAAACTCTTCACTCCGCCGTTGAGGCCCGCGGCTTCGAGGTATTCGAACGTGAGGTCCCAGATGTAGCGCATCGGGGTGTGGCAGTAACAGATATGGAGCTGGTCCGATGAATTGAGCACACCTTTGGCGACCGCATACGAAGAGGAGATGATCAGTTTGTGGTCGCGCAGATCGAACTGCTCGATCGCCATGGGAAAGAGGGGCAGGAACAGACGGTGGTGTTTCTTTCCAAAAGGGAGACGCTGCAGCAGCGACGTCCTGATCCGCTCCCCTTCCCAGGGCGCGCCTTTCATTTCCTGAGGATCGTGAAAAAGCGTGTAGATCGATCCGGGGTAGAGG
>JAFGIW010000060.1 GCA_016929415.1 Chitinispirillaceae bacterium
AAGGTGTCCGATGAAGGGATGTAGGCTTCCGGCTGGTAATAGTCGTAAAAACTGACAAAATATTCAACGGCATTTTCAGGGAAGAACTCGCGAAACTCCTGAAACAACTGGGCGGCAAGCGTCTTGTTATGCGAGATGACCAGCGTCGGGAGTTGCACGCGTTCGATGACATTCGCCATGGTGAAGGTTTTTCCCGATCCGGTCACCCCGAGCAACACCTGGTGCCTGACGTCGCGGAGTATTCCCTCGGTGAGCGCCTTTATGGCCTGCGGCTGGTCACCCGCGGGCTTGAAAGCAGAATGAAGCTTGAATCGCATGAAGAAAAGATAGTATTCGGGTGATGCGGCTGCATATGGTCGCGGAACAATGGGAAACCGGGAGACCTGAATTATTTTTCCGGCGGCTGGCTGATGGGCAAGACATTACCGAAGGAGGCGGTTTGGCGCATCATATTTCAATAATCCGGCATCAGCTTACCGATGTCGTTCTCTACGGTGAAGGCAGGGGGGGAGGGGCGGTCATTTTCCGCGTTCTCGTCGGCGGCAGCGCACGGAGGGCCATTGAAGCGTCGGGCGGGATCGCACCCGAACCGGAACTTGCGTCTATTTCACACCTGCTGCGCGATTATCTGGATGGCCGCATTACCGATCTGGCGTCAATTTCCATCGATCCGGGAGCAGTTTCTCCCTTCCGGTCGGCAGTGCTGAACGCCGCACGCCGGATACCCTACGGAGCCGTCTGTTCGTATGCGGAACTTGCCCGGTCGGCCGGTTTCCCAAAGGCGGTGCGTGCGGCGGCTTCGGTGATGCGCAACAACCGTTTGCCCCTTGTCATTCCGTGCCATCGCGTCATCCGGAGCGACGGTTCGGCCGGGGCATTCTGCGGAGACCGGGAGGGTGAGGATGCGGCGCTGAAAAAGACGCTTCTCCGGCTGGAAGCGTCGGTGCTGAAGAAGCGCTTTTGAATCAGGGCGCTACCGGCGCGATCCGGAAACAGCACTGGAAGCCGCGCTTTCGCCCTCCTGATTGTACGCCGTCACCTTGTACCAGTAGACGGTAGGGTAGGTGTAGGGCGGTGTATCCTCAAAATAAGGAATATCGGAAACATCGACGAACGAATAGGTCCCGTCCTCACTTTCCGCCCGGTAAATTTTAAATCCGGTATAGGCGATGGTTTGTGTCGGCATCGACCAGGTCAGAAAGACGAAGCCGAATCCGTCATCGATGGTATCCAGGTCCGTAGGAGCTTTCGGCACAACGGTCGGGATACGGAATCCGCGCCCGTAATAATAGCTCAACGAGCTTTCACCGCTGATATTGTACGATTTGATCCTGTAATAATAGAAGGAATCCGACGGCACCGGGTCGACATAAAAATTGGTATCGGAGGAGTCGATGAGGGTGTAGTCCACGGTATCGCACATCGACCTGTAGATGCGGTAACCTGTTGCGCCGTAGACCTTTTCCCAGGAAACGGTGATTTTTTCCGCATCGGTTCCCGCCGTTGCGGAGAGCCAGCCGGGCGGATCAGGGAACTCACGTTTCGCCGCGTCGGTGGCTGTACTGAGCGGCGACTCGTCCAGGTTGCCGGCGGAGATCCTGTAGTAATTGTTGCCGGCGACGTCGTTGGTGTCGAAATAATACATCATGCTGGTGCTGCCGGCGACGCTGTCGATTTTCGTGAAGGCGCCGGTGGCGCTTGTCGAACGGTAAATATAGTACATCCGCACCGAATACATGGTCGTGCTCGGCTGCCATCGTACCTGGATGCCGGTGACGGACGGGTTTATGTAAAGGTATTCGGGCGGACCAAGCCGCATCCCGGAGAACGAATTGCTCTGCCTGCCTTCAATCGAATTGAGCGTTGAGGTGAGACGGTAGAAATACCGTAGATTCGGTACGGCGGTACTGTCGAAAAATATCGTGTCGGCCGTGCTACAGATCTTTTCAAAATCGGTATAGCTCGTGAGGGAGCGGTACACCGAATACTCCGTTGCGGAGGTGATCGGTTCCCAGGTGATACGGACATAGTTGCTGTAATATGCCAGTGATATCGAGGAGGGAGTCGGCGGATCGACCAACTGAAGGCGACCTGCGGCGGCATCGCTCCACGCGCTGTATCCCCGGCTGTTGTAGGCTTGTATTTTGTAATAGAAATAGTTGGTATCGGTTACCCGGTCGCTGTAATACCTCTCCGTGGTGCTGTCGATGATCGTGAACGGGCCGCTCGCACTGCTTGAGCGCGAAATGAAGAATCCTGTGGGCGTGGAACTGCCCGAAGAAACTGACCATTGAACCATGATCGAATCGCTTGTCCCCGTTGCGTAGACCCTATAGGGCTTGGCCGGCGCCTGGAGAATGCCGCCGATGACATAATAGCTCGGCGTACTGATCTGTACCGAATTATACGCGGCTACGCGGTAATAGTAACGCGTGGTCACCGTCAGATTGTCGAAAAAGGAGGTGTCCGTCAGCTTCTCCTGGTAGATAATACTTCCCGAGGATGTTTCGGATCGGTACAGCATGTATCCGGCTGCCCCCGGTACACGGTTCCACTTCAGGAGGACGCCGCTGGCGAGATCCGTCGCTGATAGACTGTCCGGAGGGGGAAGCTGTTTATGGTCGAGAACGGTATTGCTGCTGACGATTTCTCCCGTGGACATACGCAGGTCAACCCGGTAGTAGTAATTTCCAAAATCAGGCGGATTGTCATTGTACGAGGAGGAGCTGCCCGATACGCTGTCGATACGGACGAGATTGTCGGTAGTGGCAGACCGGCATATATACGCCTTGGCTGCGGTGCCTTTGAACGTCCAGTACAGGGTGAGACCGTTTGTCCAACGGGATGAAACCACCAGCGATGGCGGCGTCAGAATATATCCGTACGCATAGGAGCTGCGCGTGCCCGGGCCCAGCCGGTTGACGCCGGCGACCCAGTAGTAGAGCATCGCCGTTGTGGTCACCGAATCAAAATAGCCGGGTGACGTGACGGTGTCGATAACCGTGGCGGAAGCGCTTGAGCTTGAGGTTCCCCGGTAAATGACGTAGCTCGTAGCCCCGTTGACCCCATTCCATGTAAGCCGTATTGCATTGGCATAGGTCCCGATGGACGCCTGCAGGTTTTGAGGCGCAGGGAGAAGTTTGACCCTCCCTTCAATACAGGAACTGGGGGACCCTTCAATACCCGTGTTATCCACGCCGGCGACCTTATAATAGAAAACACCGGTTGTAGGGACACTGTCGATATACGACAGGTCGGTGACCGATGCGATCTTTATTGCATTTTGGCAGAACGACTGGGTTGCACGATAAACATTATATTTTTGAGCACCCGTGATGGCGTTCCATTTGAGGAGAATATAATCGGCGTAGACGCCGTACGTGACGGAAAGATCCGTTGAAGAGAGAAGCTTGATGCTGCCGGGGGAACACGCGCTCATCGAACCGGTCCTTCCGCCCTTATCGATTGCGGCGACTGAATAGTAATAAGTACTGGAAGAGTTGATTGCCGTATCGTTGAAGACCCTGCTTTTCGTGGTGACGTACTGCTCGGCAACCGTGGGGCACGATTTTAACTTACGAAAGATGACATAGCTCACGGCCCCGGGGAGCGAATCCCACGAGATCGTGATGGTGTTGGGATACAGGGTATTGAGTATCTTGATTCCCCCGGGTGCGGGAAGAAGGCCCAGACTGCCCGGTTCGCAGTTACTTTTAGCGCCTTCACGCCCCAAGCTGTCGACCGTGGCAACCGTATAATAGTAGGTTTCCGTCGACGTGACGCTGTCGTTGTAAGAGAACTGCTGAGTGGTTTTAATGCGCACCGGATTTGATGTGCAGGAGGAAGTGGAGCGGTAAATCGCGTAAGATTTCGCTTCTGAAACCGGGGTCCAGTAGAGTCCGATGTAACCGGTACTGCTTTCAATCGTAAGGGTTGTGGGGGTTGAAAGCCGTATGATGAAACCGGATGCGGCCGCACTCAACCTGCTTGAGTATCCTTGACTGTCGATTGCGGCGATTTTGTAGTAGCAGTTTTCGGATGTTGTTACCGAGTCGCGATAGGTGTTTTCTTCCGTCACAGCAGCCACCCTCGCGATCACCCGGTATGAACCGGTATCGGGAGCGGACCGGTAGATTTCAAAATGTGAGATTGAGCCGTCATTGACATGCCAGGAAACCTTGATATGGTCGGGATAGGTCCCCCGCGAAACCGAATCGATAACCGGTACGGCGACACTGGTGGAAAAGATGACCCCGTGAAGGGTGTCGCGGGAGCGGCATTCGCCCGACTGGTTCATCGATGTGACGATGTAGAACCGGGAGACCGGTTTATTGAAAATGTAGGTTCGTGCTATCGTTGCTCCGACCCCCGAAGGAAGTTGAGGAACGAGTTCATAAAATTCAAAGGGGGCGTCAAGGCTTTCGGTGGCGTATACATTATACCCTGTCGCTCCTGAAACGGCCTTCCAGCTGAGTGATATCGAAGTATTGTTCGACGTGATGGACGGTTTCGGCGGAAGCGGCGGTATGAGGACCTGTGTCTTGAGCGGTAAAACCTTGAAGGTGGTGTCGTGCTTGTCAGTCACCTGCAGGCTGCAGCTGTAAGCAGTGCCGGGATAAAGTTCATTCAGGATGCAGATGGAGTCGCTTATTGCGGCGATTTCCCTCATCCCGGCAGCCTCGTTGCCGATAAAAAACCGGCTGGAAAGTGTGTCGACCGGCAGGTTCAGATCACTGGCGGCGTACGTCAGTTTCAGGGAACCGTTTCCCCGCTCATGGTCGAAATCATACCATAACGTGTCGATGGAACCGTCGATTACCGGAAGTGCGTTATGACAATTCTCCCCTCCGCAATCGTCCGGATTGTTACGGGCATGAACCGGGTTTTGACGGTTGTTGCACGACAGCAGTACCAGGACCAGCAGCGACAGCGTGACAGTGCAGATCTGTTTCATTGGGCGAATCCTTCGCAATAGGGTGAGCGTTTCTAAAAGGGTATCGAGAGTGCGAATCCGACACCCGCGATAATGCCGATTGTATAACAGATGTTCCGTGCCTTGACATAGTTATCGGTAATCTTCGTTGCATCCAGATAATCATAGTAAAGTTGGTCATACTCGGATGTGCTTTTTTCCGGCGCCATATACTTGTCCAAGGCCTTCTGCTCGTCGGCGAGGTTGTTGACGGTTCTCAGATTGAGGAAGAGACCGCTCGCCGCCGCAGCGACACCGACGGCGCCGAAGGCGATACGCCGGACATTCCGGCTTTTCCGTAAATTAAGTTTCCCTGCAAAACCGGGCTTTTTCAAGGGAAGGAGCGTTATCTGAATCGTATCGGTCAATTTTGGCGTTATACCGAGCTGTTCGGTGTAGGGGGTGTACTCCGGTAATTCCACCCGCAGACGGTAGATGCCCGGTTTGAGCGGCTTCGAGTGCAGCGGCGTGACGCCGATGGCGGTGTCATTGAGCAGGACTGCTGCGTTCGGCGGGACGCTCGCGACATAGAGATAACCCGACTCCTGCTGAAGGGTGCCGGTGACGAACTCCGTGCCGTTTTCTTTCAGGTCAACGGTCTTACGGAATGGTTCATACCCCTCCCGCTGAAGGGTGATTTCATAGATGCCGGGATAAAATCCGGTTGCGTGATAGGGGGTTATTCCGACGCTGACATCGTTGATGATGATCTGCGCGCTGTCGGGGAAACTGGTGATGATAAGCGTGCCGGGAGTAACCGCGGAAGTATCCGCCGGTTGTCCGGTCGTATCGACGGAGGCCTTCTGTTTGGCGGTTGTTTCCGGCGGTTTTGACACGGCGGGTGTCTGACTCGTTTTTTGACTCTTTTGAGTCGAAACGGGTTTGCTTTTCGTGGCTGCTGGAGCTGCCGTAGCGGCCGGAGGAGTTGACGGCGGCTGATTGATGGCAGGAGGAGCTGCGGGTGGGGTGCCGGCTTTCTCGACCGGAGCAGTTGCAGGCGCGGGAGGAGCAACTTCAGGCTGCGATGCAGCAGGCGCGGGAGGGGCGGCGGCCGGCTCCGATGCGGCGGGCGCAGGAGCGACCGTGTCCGTCGCGGGTTGCCGGCCGCCCTGGGCGGCGGTGTTCAAATTTACATTGTTCTTTTCTGCGGGAAGCAGATCGATCGCGTTCCAGATCGTCGAAGTATCCCCGGTGACGGGATACAGGGTTGCTTGACCGATATTTACTGTAAAAACAGTAGATATTCCCATCATCAACAACCGGTTTCTCATGAGAGGCACCTCACGGTTAAGGGTGTGAAAGCAGCGGTTCTCTCTCTCTTGTAAGCGGTACTTATGGGTGATTGCTGTTAATAAGAGAACTGCTTATAAAATAATATACTACTTTTTTATATAAACAGGGGCATTAAGAGTGAATATTCAAGCTGTTAATTCGAAAAATAAAGTGCGACGGGAGATCTACGGTTCGATCATCGCAAAGGGAAACATCAGAACTGTATGACCGATCGACCGTCTATGGAAACGCGACCTCCGGAGGCACGGTCATCAAATATGCGGGGGAGGTGACGCAGTTCCGGTATGACGGTGAAGACCTGATACTGGAGATGAACGCCGAGGACTCCATTACCGCCAACTACACGTTCGGTCCGGGGATCGACAACCCGCTGCTGATGCACCGGAACGGAAGGAACCTCTATTATGTGAAGGACGGGCTCGGGAGTGTGACGGCACCGGCAGACCCGGTGGGAAGTGTGGTGCATGAGTATGCCTATTCGCTGTTCGGGGAGGTTTATCAGTGAGGATCCGATAATTTTCTTTTACTTGCCATTTATTCCTGAATTATCATCATAGCGAGGATCATACAATCTACCGGTACGGCGTCACCCCGAACAATTCATCCACGCCCACGCTCGTGAGTTCCTTCTCCCGTATCCGTTCACAGAGCATGCGCAGCTGTTGCAGGAACACGTCGCGGTGCGAAACAGCGGGAAGGCAGTCATGCAGCATGATCACCGCGCCCGGTTCGGCAAGCCGCGGCATGCGGCGGAGCCTGCCGGCAAACCGGTTTCCCGCATCGCCAAGGCTCCGGCTCCACCCGATGCACACCATGTCAAGGTGCGCAAGCGCCGTCCGCAGGTGGGGGTTCGAGAGCCCCACCGGCGGACGGTAGCAACGGGGGGATATACCCGTGACCGACCGGATGATCGAGCATGCTTCGTTGATGTCGGCAACCATGCGCCTGTGCCGCCGGAGATTGGCGGTCCACTGGTGGTCAAGGTCGTGGCAGGCGATCGTATGACCGCGGGTGACGATCAGGCGCGCGACGGCGGGGTGCTTTTCGACGCGCCGGGCGATGCAGAAAAAGGTCGCCCTGAAGTTGAATTCCCCGAGCAGGTCGAGTATCGCAGGTGTCAAATTAGGTTCCGGCCCGTCGTCGAAGGTGAGGGCGAGGCGCCGCTTCTCCCCGCCGCGTGTGCAGAGCGCGGGGCAGAAAAAGCCGAGGTGCAGGTTCGCGACGCCCGCGACCAGCACGGGAAGGTGGAGTAATAGAACGGCGGCAGTGAAGGGGCGCAGCGACGGTACGGTCAGCCAGGCAATGAACCACGCTCCGAGCGAAATTGACCAGCACAAGTCAGGTCGTTTGCATAATTTCCACAATGGCTGCAGCTCCCGAAGTCGGTGAGAAGGAACCGATGACGGCAGGTCCGTTTCCCTGTTTCAGCACGTTGACGGCGGTGATCGCCGGCTGGACGAACGAGGTCGAACTCCCGTTGAAATGAAACTCGCCGGTAAAGCCGGGGACATTGGCTTCCGTCAGTTTACGGCAGATTGATTCCGGGTCGTGCCGTTCGGTGAGTACCGGGCCGAAGGCGCGCATTGCCGCATCGCCCGCCGACGGCGCGTTGGTGATGAGAAAGGCAACGGCGGCCTCTTCCCACTGGTCGATGCAGAAGGAGCGGCACCGCCGTGTAAAGTACGGCTGCAGGTCGTCGAGCAGCGGCAGGCGCTCGTCCACGATGCAGAGCAGGACCGGGAAGTCGACGTCGTTGAGCAGGTCGGCCGCGATCAGCGCCGAAGCGAACGAGTTGTGGCTGTCGCAGATGGTAAGGTTCGGTCCGCCGATCTTGAATTCGAGGGCCAGTTTGCCCGCGATACTGTTGTGCACCGACGCGATGAAATTGCGCGGGGAACCGAGACCGTCGGTGAAAACGCCGTCGAGAAACAGCCGCGTCTCCTCGAGCGCGCCCAGCGCGGTGCCCGCGATCACCGCCCGGGGTTGACACGTGCCGTCATCGGCCACGACACCGGCGGCGGCCGCGTATGCCATCCGCCAGATCCGCGCATCCCGCCGCTTCATTGCGGGGGGAACGGCATCCGACCACGAAGGATCGCGTGCGGGCGATACACAGTGATGTTTTTTTACGGCAAGATATCGTTTCACGACGCCGTCTCCGTCGAGGAGAGAATGATCGCCGCATTGTTGCCGCCGAATCCGAAGGCGTTTTTAAGCACATGGCGGAGTGTGACAGCGCGGCCCGGGGAGGGGGCGGCGCCGATCTGTTCATCGACGGCTGAAAAACCGGTGGTGGGGGGGATGAAGCCTTCCCTGATCATCTGTACTGCGAAAACCGCTTCGAGAATGCCGGATGCCGCAAGGGTATGGCCCAGCGTCCGTTTCATGGAACAGAACGGGGGAAGATGCGGAAAAACGGTTTTGAGCGCCGCGATCTCCGCCCGGTCATTGTCGGGAGTGCCCGTTCCGTGAGCGACGATGCCGTCGATCGCCCCGGGAGCGAGGGCAGCTTCGGCAAGCGCAGCTTCGATTGCGGCACGGGCGCCGTTTCCCTGCGGATGCGGGGCGGTCATGTGGTAACAGTCGGAACTCGCCCCCCATCCGTTGACAATGGCAAGCATCGGCTCCGGGAACCGTTTCTTTACCTGAGGTGCGGCGAGCAACATCGCCCCGGCCGCTTCGCCGAGGCTGATTCCCGCACGGTCGCGGTCGAACGGACGGCAGCCCACGGGATCGAGAAGGGTAAGGCTGCCGAAACCGCGCACGGTGGTGATGCAGAGTGCATCGGCGCCGATTACCAGGCATGCATCGTAATACCCTTTTTCGATCAGCCGTTTCGCCATGCCGATGGCGTGCAGGCTGCTTGAACAGGCGGTTGAGACGGTATGAAAACCGCATCCCTTGATTTTGCGGCAGAGTTCCGCGGCAAGAACGGCCGGTTCGTGAACCGCGCTTTCCACGGCAAGGGAGGGCAGATAATTGTGATCGAGACGGAAGTTTTTATAGGCGCGTTCGGTCTGGGAAATGCCGCCGACCGTTGTGGCGGCCACCACGGCGCAGCGAAGGCCTTCCCGCGCGGGGAAGGCCTGCATCGCCTCATCGACGGCGACGCGGGCCAGGGCGAGCGTTCTGAACAGGCCTTCGCGTCCGGTAAGCACATCGAGGTCGCACTCCACGGTGGCGCAGAGCGGCGCCGCAACGGTCGGCCAATCGGGGTGGAAATAAGTCTTCAGGTAGTCACAACCGCTGCGCAGGGCGTCACAACCGGTGTCCACGCCGTTTCCCGCAGCGCACACTGCACCGGTTCCTGCGATAAAAACGGACATCACGCGGTCCCGTCGCGTTCAGGCGGGCTGCTGCTGTTGAATGTGCGCGGCCATCGCGCGTACCGAGGAAAAAACCCGGCGTCCGGCATTGACATCGGGTACAGTTACGCGGTAGTCCCGTTCGAGCATGACCAGCAGTTCGAGCGTATCGATCGAGTCGAGTCCCAGCCCTTCGCCGATCAACGGCGCATCGGCATCGATCTCTTCAGGCGTGATATCGGTAAGTTTGAGCGACTTGATGATCTTCTCCTTCAACTCCTCCATCAATTTATCCATTAACCTTCCTTTCATGAGCATTGCAAAGAAATATAACCTCTGAAACCGTCCGACGAAACAGGGATGCGCAGCGATTCTTTTTTCAGCAGGGCAGTGATCAGGCGCGCCATCAGCTCACGTTCAGTGCCGGAAGGTTGCCGATTATCGGAAGTTTCAATACGTTTCAGGGCTATTATAGCGCTTAGGGGCAACGGGGGAACAGGCGGCGGCGGACAGGTGCCCAGAAGCAGGGCGTAAGCGCATGGTCCGGGGGCGATTTCTTCCTGAGTGGGTGCAGCCCGTACGGCAATCGTTCCTTCATCAACGTAGACGATGAGCGCTTCGGTGCAGCGTCGGCACTGCAGCATCATCACGCCGTACTCGAGAGCTGCGAACAGCGGAGCATCGCCGCCCGCGAAGACGACATCCGGTCCTTTGATATGATGGTAGATGGCGATGTCCGTCACGGCCGATGAAGGCAGTGTGGCTGAAAAGAGCGCCGGGCTGGGGGCTCCCCCCTGAAGTGATTCACGGTACAGCAGATCGGTCGAGAGCGATCCGTGGGGAATGCCGAGAAAGATGCCGGTCTTCTCCGGGTCGACAGGCGCGCGGCCGCGCAGTGCCAGCGACGATGCGCTGAATACCAGTTTATCGGGAAGATTGAGCTTGCCGAAAGCGACATACGGGGCGGACAGGACCTGCGGCCGCCTGATATCCCGCGGTCCGGCCTGGCCGCTTTCCCATGCAATAAAGCCCTCCGCCGTCGTGATGCCTGCGGCATCTATTGACGAAAAAGAACGAACCGTGACGGTCGCGCTGTTCATGACCGCCGCTCCTCGAGCAGCAGTGCGGCGTTCAGGCCGCCGAATCCCGCGCTCAGGCAGAGGATCGAGGGGTTGGTGAACGATGCCGCTTCCTTGGAAACGGGAATCGACGCTTCGGGGTCCGGGACAGTGAAATTGATTGTCGGCGGAATGGTTTTCCGCCGCAGGAATTCCCCCGCAAGCAGCAGCTCGATCAGCGACCCTGCCCCGCTTGTATGACCGATCGCTCCCTTTATTGCAAAGCAGGGGGGCGGCTGATCGGCAAAGCAGAGATTAATCGCTTTTGCCTCCATGGCATCATTGTAAGCGGTTGCTGTGCCGTGGCATTTTACTGCGCCGACATGCTCCGGCGCGACGCCGGCGTTTTTCAAGGCTCCTACGGCTGCCCGGTGGAGTCCCTCGCCCGTGCGGGACGGGCCGGTGCGATGGTTGGCGTCGTTTGACTGGTCGGCGCCGGCAACAACGATGTCCCCGCCGGCCAATTCACGAAAGCGCAGGACCGCGAGGGCGGCGCCGTCGCCGAGCGTTAATCCGTCACGCGTTGCGTCAAAGGGGCGCGCACCGGCCGGGCTCAGTGCTCCCAGCGAATGAAAACCGCTGGTGACAAATCGCGAGATGACGTCGAATCCGGCGATCACCGCGCTGGAGTACACCTCCCGTTCGAGAAAAAACCTGGCAACCGCGACAGCAACGATCCCCGATGCGCAGGCATTCGAAATGACCATGGTGGATGCGGGGGTAATGCCGGCAATGCGGCTGACCCGTTTCGCCTGATCGGAAAGCAGGGGGGAGGGGAGCGCCGGGTTCGTTTCATGGGGCTCCAGCGACCGGATGTCGCCTTTTGCCGCGGCGAAAATGAAGAGCGGCCTTTCGTTGCGCGGCCCGGTGAGGTCGACGCAGTCGACCAGCAGCGAAAAGGCGTTTTCGAGTTCCCGCAGACGGCAGTCGGCAAAGGGGGCGCTTGCAACGGGAATATCAAAACACGGGGCGGGCCTGATTGCGGAAATGTCGTTTATAAGGGACTGTGTTGTTTCGTGGAGGCTGCCCACAGCGCACATGAGCGCTCCCTGCTCGATAATAACACCCTTTTTCATAGCTATAAAAAATACACTTCACTCTGGAGGAAAAGTTCCCGCCCCCGGTTGAAAGCGCGCTGACGGTTAAGAAATATCGGATAAAGAAGCCCCGGACAATACAGCCGGAGCACTCCTGAAGATCAGATTCTCACATCCCGTACCCGATCCCGACTTCCGCCATGAAGATGAACTCGTTTTTCTTCGGGACATTGACTTTTCCTGTCGGTCGCGGGTACTCTTTTATATTTTTAAACGGCCGGGCGACGCCGGTGATCAGACCGACCGTGAGAAGCACCTTCCTCGATTCGCCGAACCGCCAGCGGTGTCCCAGTGTGGCGCCCATACCGATCGACTGGTGAGAGGCGACATAGATGGTATCTTGATAGGTGTCGATGGAACTCGAATTGTAATAATAATTATCGTCTTCAAAGGCGGTGTAACCTCCCCACATGTACTCGCCGAACATGCCGAAGTAGAGCATGTGCGGCCGCGACGGAAAGGTGATGTAATACTTCAGTTCAAGGCCGACTCCGGCGCTCGTCGGATCCACTTCTATGCTGGTTGTCCAGTCGGTCTCCTCCGCCGCCCGGCCTTCGAGGAGCAGGTTGTAGAGCATACCCATGGCCGCATATCTGCCGTGGAGCCCGATATAAAGATTGGGAGCGGTGCGGAATTCAACGCCTGCGGTCGGTCCGAACTGAATGAAACCTATCGGGTTGAACCAGAAGTCCCAGAATCCCGGTTCCGCGAACGTTTCCCTGACTTCATCGTCATCATCGATTTCTTCAATTACAGGAGTTTCGGTTGCGCCGACGGTTTCGGATCGGTCGGGCTTGACCGTATCGAGTTTCAGCGGCTCCACCTGCGGTGCAGGAACGTTCGCCGGTGTTGGAGCCGGATCAACACACTGGTTGTTGACACAGATGCGATCTCCCTTGCAATCGTTGTCATTGCCGCATTGTCCGTACGATTGTTGCATAAGAACAGCGACAAACATGCCCGCGATAACCGCGAGGCGGCCAATTGAGGATCGGTACAGTCCGACGGACTGTATGCTTCCAGCGGTCATACAAGCTCCTTGAGAAGGTGAAATCCTTCCCGGTTCTCATTTCCGGGGCTTTAATTAATATACACTTGGGGCTGTCGTTTTCGATCATTTAATTATTAAATTGCCTGAATAAAAAAGGGCGGATCGTAAGCCGGGATGACGGAGAAATGAATACCACGAACGAAGAAATGAAATTATCAATTTCCACCCTTTCATTTCTCAAGCCTCCTAACTTCTGTCTTCACGAGAAATAATGCAGCTCAACGCTCACATGGACGATTTCGTCGAGATCCTTCAGCCGCTCCTTGAAATCGGCGATGGTGAAACCGTCTTTCTTCGTGACCAGTGCGATGATGCAGGCGTAACTGTGCTGTGCAATCCGCCAGACGTGAAGGTCGCCGATACGTGAAACGCCGTCGGACTCTATTCTTTCCCGGACGGCACCGACCATGGGCGAACTTTCCTCCCGGTCGAGCAGAATTGCACCGGTGTTTTTAAGCAGGCCGGTTGTCCACCGCAGAATGAGCGCTGCGCCGACGATCCCCGCCGCAGGATCGAAAAGATTCCATGCGAGATATTTTGCGGCAATGAGCGCCGCGATCGCCAGAATTGACGTAAGGGCATCGGTAACGACGTGGAGGTAGGCGGCGCGCAGGTTCAGGTCGTGGCGGGCCGCATGCGGGTGAGGGTGGGGGAGAGAGGTGTTGTGCCCGTTGATGTGTGGACGGCGGCGGCGGTCTTCGCTGCTGTTTCCCCCGAGGATCAGTACGCTTGCGATGTTGACGATAAGGCCGATGACCGCCACCAGCAGCGCCTGATCATAGTGGATGGGTATCGGCCTGATGATCCGTTGGATCGAAGCGAAACACATCGATATGCCGACGACCCCGAGGAGCAACGCGCTGGTGTATCCCCCGAGTATCTCGATTTTCCAGGTGCCGAAGGCGAAGCGGGTGTCGCGCATGAAGCGGCGGGCGAGCGTATAGGCGACAAGCGTGACGCCGAGCGCAAGCATGTGGGTTCCCATGTGCCAGCCGTCGGCGACAAGCGCCATGGATCCGAACAGCGTTCCTGCGACGATCTCCGTCGCCATGGTGAGCGCCGTCAGGCCGACGACAGCGACGATTTTACGTTCCGACCGGGTATGGTCGACACTATACAGATGCTCATGCCGCAGTTCGGTATGGCTTCGGTGCACGGTTACTTCCTGCGCTTTCCCTTCTGTTTCTCCAGCGCGGCCAGGATGCTGCTTGCGACCGGGGGACAGCCGGGAATGTAAACACCGGCGTCGCGGTAGCGGCGGGTGCAGTTGCCCACGCAGATCGTGTTGGGAGGAACGCCCTTGTGGCCTTTGCCGATCGCGATGTTGATCGGTTTCTTGTCGGGAAAGTATTCGGCGAGCTGTTCTGCGTACCGTTTCATGAAGAACAGGACGGTCGATTGACATGCGCTGCACGATTGCTCGTCGAGGATGGCGGCGCGGGGGAATTTCATGGTGAGGTTCTGCGGCACCGGTGCGAACGGACGGCGCAGCGATTGCCAGTCGGGGGTGGTGACGAGAAACGATGCGGGGTCGAGACTGCCGTACCCGCGTTGCGCGGCGATGCGCAGATGGGGCACGGTGTCCGGCTCGATGCCCATGATGCTGCAGGCGACGCTGTCGGCGGCGATGGCGTCGTCACCCGCGATGACCAGATCGAGCGGTTTCGGTTCCCCCGCACTCGGGCCGAGCCCCTCCATGCCGACGGTACCGTCGATGATCACCAGATGGGGGCGCAGCACCGAGGCCATGTCGGCGATGGCGATGTTGAGCGATTTCTCGTCGGAAAAGGGGACGCGGGGGAGCATATGGAGGTCGACCTTGCTGCGGCGCCAGAGACAGCCCTTCATGTTCTTGACCGAAAGGGTGACCACCGTGTGCATGTGCGTTTTCATGACCGGCATCGAAACGATAAGGTCGAAATCGAAAATGTCGGCGCAGACCTTGAGTGAGGTGATCGCCGCGCCGTCGAGCACCGCGATTTCGACCGGGTCGCGTTTGTCCATATCGATGCAGCGGCAGCCCCGCTCCTGTGCGACGAAGCCGATGCCGGACTTCTCGAATGCCTGTTCCATTTTGACGCCGGTGATCGGGCTGTCGCCCACCGCGACTTCGGCGGCGTCCGCCGCGCGAAAGGCATCGATCGCCGCCGCCACGACCTGCGGGTTGGTGACAACGCCCGAGTACGGTTCGGCGATGCGGCCGATATTCGGTTTGAGCAGCACCCGCTTTCCGCTCGCCGCCGCGAGGTTGAAACCGGCGAGCGCGTCAAGCGTATTGCGGTAGGGACCGTGGTCCGCGGCGATCGTGATTCGCGGCTGCCGTGAGGGGGGGCGGAAGGGGTTTTCACGCATGCAGCCTATTTCGCCGGAAAGCTGCGGTTGCGGTTCAGCGGTCCCGGCGTCGGCCCGGGGGTACGATCCGAGCAGCTTTACCCGGCCCCATTTCTTTATCTGGATGAGCGCGTCCTGAAGCTCCTTCGTTAGAATGTACCCCATGCAGTCGATGAAAAAATGGTAGGTTCCCGCATGTTCGCGTGTGGGGCGCGATATGATGGAGGTGAGATTGATCCCCCGCGAGGAGAATGCGGTAAGCATATCGCTCAGCACTCCCGGACGGTCGTCCGCTTCGAGGATGACCAGCGAGGTTTTATACGGCCGGTCGGGTATAAAGCGCTGTTCCTGTTCGGCGAGAACGATGAAACGGGTCGTATCGCCGGTGTAGTCGTTTACATTTTCAACAACCAGAGGATACCGGTCCGCCTTGATCATCCATGACGGAATGAGCGCCCCCGAGGCGGCGGTGTCCCCTTCGGATACCCGGGCGGTCGCCTCGTCGCCGTCGTTGGCGGCAACCAGGGTCATCGACGGGAAAGTCCCGATGAATTCGGAACATTCCGATCGTGAATGATAGGTGGTGTAGAGCGTCCGCAGTTCTCCGGGGCTGTTGCATCGGGCAATCAGGCCGTAACAGGCGGGGATGACGACCTCGTCGACGATCGTGCGGTTGCTCTGCAGGAGCAGCTCGAGCACCGGTACCACATGCCCTTCGACCATGTTTTCGAGCGGTACGATGCCGTATTCGCATTGGTCGCCGACGGCGCGGAAGACTGATTTGACCGATGAAAAGTACTCGGCGGAATCGATATCATGCCCGGTCGCCCGGTAGGTCGCCGCCGCATGGGAGGCAAAGGGATCAACAGGACCGAGGGTTGCGATTTTTGCCATGCACGCGCCTGACTGTTAAGTTCCCGCCCGATCACCGGATACACCCGCAGGAAGCAATACGGGGGCGACCGTTTTAAAATATGATCCGGTCAATGAAAATACCATGGTTGCGGGTTGCATTACGGCTCAACCCGGTTGTTCGCTCCGGTCACCCGGTCGGACAACGCCTCATTCATCGCACCGGTGCGGTATCCACGCAGATCGAGCGCGGTGTAGACGAATCCCGCACCGCGGCAGGCGGCGTCGATTTTTTCACGCAGGTTCCATGCTGTTTCCATCTCCTCCGGGGCAACTTCGATACGGGCGAGGTTGTCGTGGCTCCGGATGCGCATCTGCCGGAAACCGAGTCTCTTCACCTCCTCTTCGGCGGCGCCGACCCGCGAGAGTTTTTCGCGGGTGATGGTTTCACCATAGGGAAATCGTGAGGCCAGGCAGGCATACGACGGCTTGACCGCGGTTTCGAGATGGAGCGCGGCTGAGAGGGAACGTATTTCATTCTTTGTCAACCCCGCCTCTAGCAGCGGCGAGATGATGCCGAGCTCTTTGAGCGCCCGTCGTCCCGGCCGGTAATCGGACAGGTCGTCAACCGTACTTCCCTCGAAGACCGCCGCGAGCTTCTCCTCTTTCGCAATGTTTCTCATGAGTGAGAAGAGCTCATGCTTGCAGTGATAGCAGCGGTCGGGTGTATTCTGCGCGAAGCCGGGTAGAGTAATCTCTTCGGAAACAACGACCCGATGTCGTACCCCCAGTTGTCCGGCAAGACGCTGCGCATCCGCCAGCTCCGATTCCGGATAGGTGCACGATGTCGCCGTGACGAGAAGAAGGCGCTCCCCGAGCACTTCCGCAGCCGCCTTTGCCAGAAAGGTGCTGTCGACCCCACCTGAAAATGCAATAAGCGCGGAGTCGTATCCTTCGATGATTTTCCGCAGAATGTTTGATTTCTCCACTTCCGCTCCATGGTGAACGATGGCTTGTCTTCTAATTTATATTCGTTTTCTTCAATGAAAAAGTGTTTTTCCCATATCATTGCAAAAAAAAAGACCGCCATGTAGTTTTACTATATCGTTATCGGACAGGGATTCAATACTGATTGCCGTCTCTCGGTGGTGTCCCGACGGGCGTTTATGCCAATCGGAGGAGGGGGCGTATTATGGAAAAAACCTATGTGACTACCGAAGGGCTGATGAAGCTTGAAAGCGACCTTGAATACCTTAAAACAACCCGCCGGCGGGAAATAGCGAAACAACTGAATCTTGCACGTTCCTTCGGGGACCTGCGGGAAAATGCCGAGTATGAGGCGGCAAAGCAGTCATTATCCCTCAATGAGATACGGATCCGGGAACTTGAGGAGAAGGTCGCCGGCGCGGAGGTCATCAATTATAATCCGGAGCAGAACGGCAGGATATTTATCGGGACAAGGGTGACGCTCCGGGACCTTGATTTTGAAGAGGATGTTGTCTATAAGCTTACCGGTTCCGAAGAGTCAAATCCGGGCGAGGGCATGATATCCGTCAATTCACCGGTCGCAAAAGCCCTGCTGGGACATTCAATCGGCGATTGTGTGGAAATCAATGTTCCGCGGGGCATGCTGAAATATAAGGTAGTGGCGATCGGCCGGTAGCGGCGGATAGAATTGTTTTCAAAGGTTTCCCTTACTATGTCGTATAATGATCAGCAGGAGTTCCTCCGTGAGATTTACCGGGCCACCAAGATCCTGCGCAAACCGGTTTCGGGCATCATTTCCGGCTACCACGAACTCCCCTATATTCTCATCGCCCCGAATGATGAAAACAGTGAACATACCATAGAAGTCAATGGTACAATCAATGTGTCGCCGAAGTTCGTGATCTCTCCCCATATGCTGCAGGAGACGTTCGGCGATGTTTTTGACGCCGAGACCTTCGATAAGGATATCGAAGGCCGCGTGTTTTCATTTATGTATACGGGAAAGAAGCACCTGAAAATCGAAAGTACCGGTTTTTATATGACGCACAGCGAAGGGAATCCCGACGATTACCTCTCCCGGGTCGAGGACCGTCTGATGCAGCAGGAGAATACCCGTACCGGGCTCATCTTCTGCCCCCGTTTCCACTACTATCCGGTATCGATCGACCGGTTTATTTCCGAGATTGTCGACCGGGAGATGCAGGTATAGCGATGGCCGTCAAAAGGCGTTATTTTACTTCGGAAGGATATAAACGGCTTGAAAAGAATCCTTTTGTCGACAAGGAGATGCTGCGGTTCATCAGGGAAAAGTGGCGGGAGGCGGCGCGCGAGACAATGCCTTCAGTAAAGCCCCCGCCTCCCAAGGGCGGGCAGCAGGAAACCCCTCCTGACCGCCGCGCGTCCCCCGCCGCTTCTGACGGTCAAAAGAAACAGGCGGAGGAGAAAGCCATCCGGCTGATGACCGCCACCATCAGGCACCTGTTGCACGAGTAAACGTATGTGGGCGCTGAATTTTTACCGGTTCTACATCGCGGCGGCGGCCGGTATCGGAGCGGCATTATTCCTTGTCCGCACCTGGTGGTTCGGGCTTGCGGTAACCATCGCCGTACGTATCTGCTGGGCGATCGTCGAATATATCATCGGCAGGCTGTCCGTGAACCGGCTCTTCAAACAGCATGCCTTCACCTTCAAGCAGCAGCTCGGTCCCTACGGCATCCGTATGATCAACAAGGCCGAAAAGGACATCGCCGTAAGGAAGAGCCTCGTCGAAGTCTTTGCGAACGATGAGAAGAAACTGCGCAAGGCGATCGAAACCCTCGAAATGATGGATACCCTCTTCCGCGCCGGCATGCGCCCCGACGGCGACGCGTACCAGCTGCACGATCTGAAGCTGAAATATGGAAAGTGGCGGATCGAGGAGATGGAGAAAGGGAAGGCGGTGCAGGCGGCACCCAAACCGGCTGATACGGCGGAGTGTAATATTTCGATATAAGAATCAACCGGTTACGCGCCGGCCGCCCGGCAGTACCCAAACGTCACTCCTGTTTCACTGACCGATAATATCGAAATGCAGGTTGCCCGGGGAAGCGTTACGTCCGATAACCGCGGCGAGCGCCGGGTCACCATTTTTTTTCCCCGGGAATCCAGGCGGCCGGTCTGAACGGCAGCATCAACGTGCGCGCAACGGAATACACTGTCGGCGAAGAGGGGGAGAAAGCAATGCCCGCGCAGCTTCCTCCGGGTGTGGGGTATACCTACTGTGTGGATTTGAGCGCCGACGGCGTCGACGACGTCCATTTCAATCAACCCGTCTATCTCTACCTGGAAAACTTTCTCAACTTTCCGGTCGGCGGAATAGTGCCTGTGGGCTGGTATGATAAAAACCGGGTGGCATGGATACCGGCGGATAACGGAAAAATTGTACAGGTAGTATCCATAGAAAATAATCTCGCCATGATCGATGTGGACGGCAGCGGTCAGGCTGCGGATGCGCAGGCAATGGCCGAGCTCGGCATGAGCGACGAAGAACGCGAACGGGTCGCATCGCTTTACGGGGCCGGGCAGAGTCTATGGCGGGTGCCGATAAAACATTTTTCTCCGTATGATTTAAACTTACCTTATGGTGCACCGCCTGGGGCTGATTTTCCCAGCCAGCCTGAAGCGGAAAATTTCGAAAATATGGAAAATTCCTGTAAAGAGTTCGGCTCTATCATCGAAGTGCAGAACCAGATTGCGGGTGAAAAGGTCGATATCACCGGTACGCCGTTCAGCCTTCATTATTCGATATAACGAACATGGCAGATTGGTCGGGATCAAACAGGGGGAAGGAGGCGATGCCCGGGAGAGCGGCATTGCGTATAACCCGCAGGGGTATGTTTCGAGCATTCTCAATGCGCTACAGCAAAGCGACGGCTACGACTACGACCTCGCGGGCCGCATCACCAACGTCATTCTGGCAAACGGCCTACACACAGGATATACATACGACTACAACGGCAACATCACCTCAATAACACCTCCCGGCAAGCCCATGCATGATTTCGATTACACCCCCGTTGATCTGGTAAGCCGATACGCCCCTCCGGCGGTTGAACCGGGAGATAATGCCACGCATTACAGCTATAATCTCAACAAGCAGCTTACGGGAATTGCACGGCCCGACGGGCTGAGCCTGCAACTATCTTATAACAGCCTGGGCCGTATTTCCGGAGTGCAGCTTCCGGGCGGCAATACCATCGATTACTTCTACCACGACACGACCAACAACCTTATCGGCATTTCAAACGGGGACGCGGACCTGACGTGGGAGTACGACGGATCGCTGCCAACGGCCATCGGTCTGACGGGTGCAGTCAACGCCGATCTAGCATTGACCTACAATAACGATTACCGCGTCTCCTCTTTGAGCGTCAACAACGGCGATGCGATCAATTACTCTTATAATGCGGACGGAGCAGTAAGCCAGGCCGGCGCCATGACGATAAACCGCTACCCGGACGGCAGACTCAGCGCCACATCTCTCGGCAATATTGACGATTCATATATTTACAATGGTTTCGGTGACAGGTCTTCTTATGCGGCCCGCTATATGGGCGGTAAAATTTTCACCATCGAACACACGGCCATCGACAAACTGGGCAGGATTACCGGCAAAACCGAGACGTTTGACGGGCTGACGCGAACCTGGCAGTATACGTATGATGCGGTTGGGCAGTTGACGGATGTCCATCTGGACGGCGTATTGAGTTCCCATTACGAGTACGACGGCGTGGGGAACAGAACTGGCTATACCGGCGGGATGGGCGCGATCACCGCAATTTATGACGACCAGGACAGGTTGCAGACGTACGGCGCAAACACTTATACCTACAATGCCAACGGCGAACTGGAGAGTAAAACCAATGGTTCCGGAACGACGCTATACGAATACGATGTGCTGGGAAATTTGAAGACGGTGACGCTGCCGGACGGGGCAATCATCGAATACATTGTCGACGGCATGAACCGCCGGATCGGGAAAAAGGTCAACGACGCGTTAGTAAGCGGATTCGTGTACAAGGACCAACTTAGCCCTGTCGCGCAACTGGATGGTTCGGAGAATGTGGTTTCGACGTTTGTGTATGGGACGAAAATCAACGTACCGGATTATATGGTGAGGGGCGGTGTCACTTACCGGATCATCACCGACCACCTCGGCAGCCCACGGATCGTGATCGACATTGAGACCGGCCAGATCGTCCAGAGAATGGAATTTGACGAGTTCGGAAATGTATCATTGAATACCAATCCCGGTTTCCAGCCTTTTGGCTTTGCGGGAGGGTTGTATGACGCGCAGACCGGACTTGTGCGGTTCGGGGCCAGGGACTACGATGCGGAGACGGGGCGGTGGACGGCGAAGGATCCGATAGGTTTTGGGGGGGAGGATGTCAACCTTTACCGGTATTGCGGGAATGATCCAGTAAATATTAATGATCCTAATGGAAAGCAGATTGCCGATGCATGTCAGGTTGTTGATAATAAAAAAGAACTTGATGAGATTAGGAAAATGAAGAAGGAGGCTTTTGAAAAGGGGGATCTTAACGAATTTGCTAGATTAGATCAGAAAGAACGTGAGTTATTCGCAAAAACGGCAGGACACGTTGTTGATGCTGGAGTCAAGGTTGCGGAGGATGTTGGAGTGGGGGGAATCGGTACAGGTGGCTTGATTGGGACAGCAATTCGGACTGTAAAAAACTTGCTAAAAGATGTAAAAAATACGGTTTTCCCTCCCGCACAGCCAAAGCAGCCAGAAAAGAAAGAGTGATAGTTTTCTACATACAATAGATTGTAGCTGACGATGAAAAGGAAAATCATACTAATCGGGATAATAGTGGTAACAACAATCATGATGATCGTTTTTTTTCGACATCATATTTATTGTCTTATCTATCCTGGAATTGTTAATACATTTCAGAAAAGGGTAAAAATAAGTGAAATGGGACTTAAACAATCCTATTTCTGGGTATTTGATAAAAAGGAGATTCAGAACGATACCATTTCGTACGGTGGGTTACATTACTGGTATGGTTTTTATGCTGACATAGAATTATTTCCCAATGCAGCAACTGCTTCTACAATTTTTTTTAAACGTCATGGACCATACACATTGTCAGCAAAAAATAGCAATTTTTATTGGGTTCATGAGTTGTCTGACAGCTGCTTTACCTATGGCTACAAACCAGACTCCATTGAGTATATAAGCGAAATCATGTGTAAAAACAGAAAAATGATTATTCGGTTAACCCAGGCATCATATCAAAAGAAATACATGAAAGAGGAAATTGCTATAAAACTGGTAAAGGATTTTTTGCCCGATAAAAAATAGCCATATGGCGCCAACACTTACACCTACACTGCCAACGGCGCACGGTTCACTATGTTAGAGAATGGACTTTGACGAGCTCGGAAATGTACTATTGAATACCATCCCCGGCTTCCAGCCCTTCGGCTTTGCGGGCGGATTGTATGACGGACGGATGCCCTGTGTGGCTTGCATAAATCAGATCATCTGATCGTGTGGCACGGTCGCCCTCGAGAGTGCCAAAGTACCCGTCGCTGATCCCGAGCGGCGGAACTCCTATTATACCAGAAACAGAACGCCGGCCAGCCGCTCCCGCCCGTCCTTGGGCGCTCTCTTTAACATAATGTCAATTATGTGCAAGCCCTTCGCTGTCCTGCTCCGGGTCGTC
>JAFGIW010000061.1 GCA_016929415.1 Chitinispirillaceae bacterium
GACGACATCGAGAAAATGTTCGGATCGACCGACGGGGAGCTGTACATGGCAAGCACCTCCCCGTTGCGCGGATCGAGTGCGACCACTGCGCCTTTAAGCGTGTCTGGAAAGGCCTCGTCAGCCACCACCTGAAGGCGGCCGTCAATGGTCAGATAGACGTCGTTGCCCGGAATGGGATCGATGCGCGGGATCGTACTGATCGGCCCGAGGCTCTTTCCGTAAGCGTTCACCTCGATATATTCCCTTCCGTAAACCCCTCTGAAAATCGACTCGCAGCGGCGTTCGACCCCCGATTTCCCGATAAGATCGCCGTAGAAATAATCCAACTGTTTGAGTGAATCAAACTGGCTTTCGGGAATCTCGCTCATGTAGCCGAGCACGTGGAACGCCGATTCCCCCAGCGTATACTCGCGCCGCGATTCGGTCTCGACAATGATGCCGGGAAGTTCCATGGAGTGCTCCTCGATGATGCTCACCAGTTCCATGGAGACATCTTCCATCAGGCGTGTCGCGTCAAAGCGGCGATACGACGCTTTTTTAAAGATCCGTTCGAGTTCGGTGCTGTCGAAAACGGCCGTCCGGGAACTGTCGGCAATGGAGCAGAGCGAGGCGATGACGGAAGAACGGTTGCGCAGTTTATAGGGAAGCACGCAGATGGAGTAGGATGGACGGTTGCGCGCAAGCACGTTGCCGTTGCGGTCGAAAATACGGCCGCGAGGCGGGATAATAATGCGCAGGCGCATGGCGTTTTCTTTGGAGAGCCGTATGTTTTCATCGGCAAGAATAACCTGAATGTAAATCAGACGAAGCAGCAGAATGAGCATGAAGAGCGCGACCGCGCTCATCAGAAAGACACTTTTAAAGCGCCTGACCTGCTGTTCATCCTGGAGAATCGAACCAAAAGCCATAATCCCCGCTACCGCCTGCCGCTTGAGGGAAAGAGGTACTCCCGGAAAGCCGGTATCAGTGCGAAAAAGAGCGTATAGAGCGCCCGGGGAAGTGTTGATGAAATGATTTCCAAACCGACGGCCTGGATCGGCGTACTGGTCTTGGCCATCTGAACAGCGAAAAAAACGGCATCGTGAATAATAAACATGAGAAGCAGCAGAACGAGCTGGAATATCGGATCGATACGCATGACCTTTTCATTGCATAATCCCGCGAAATAACCGGCGATGGTTTTGGCAAGTGCGGTCTGACCGAGGATCTGGGGTGAATAAAAATCCTGGGCAAGTCCCAGAAAAAAGCCGGCGAAAACAGCCGGAATGACGTCGGTTTTAAAACCGATGAAAAAGAGAACAAGGATCAGCAGGTCGGGCGTGATGCCGAATATGGCGATGAGCGGGACAGCGGTTGTTTGCAGGATAAACAACAGTATGACAAGGCCGGTCCAGCGAAAAAACTGTTTAATCATTATTAAACTCTATTGAATCAAGTTCAGCCCGAAACGCACTCCACTGCGGCGACATGCGCAAAATGAAGAGTTCCTCAAGGTGGTCGAAATCAACGGTCAGAGCGACCATTACCTTTTTGAAAAGCGGGTCGCGGATCGTATCGATACGCCGCGCAGTGCCGACCGTGAGGCCGCGCGGATAAATGCCGCCGAGACCGGAAGTGACGATGGTATCACCGATTTCGATCGGTTCGTGGTTCCTGCAGCGTACGAAGAAATCCCTGCCGTTTTCCGTTTCAAGAATTCCGATTGCCCTCGTGCGGCGGAAAAGCACTCCGGTGCGGTTCGAGGGGTCTTTAAGCAGTTGGACGAGACTGATATGGTGCATCACCTGCACCACTTTCCCGACCACACCGCCTTCATCGACGACCGGCATCCACATTGTCACATGCTCTTTTTTCCCGGCGCTCACCACAATGCTTTTCTGCGTGGGGGAGGGGTCGTAGGCGATGACACGAACCGGCAGACGGTCATAGGAAAATTTCGGTGTGAAATGCAACATGTTTCTGAGACGCCGGTTTTCAATGGACTCATCCTTCAACTGTGCGACAGCGCAGCTGAGCCGGATCACCTCTTGCTTCAGCCGGCGATTTTCAGCGAAAATATTCCGAACTTTCATCGTCTGGCTGAGTACGATCTGGAGCGGAAAGAAAATCGTCATTGAAAGGAAACGGAGCGCCGCGGCCTGTTTGACAGGCGGTGCGGTGATTAAAAGCAGACTTACCAGCGAGGTGAGCAGTAATGAAAAGACCCGGCGATGCGTGACAATGAAATTAAAAATCCAGTACATCGCTTCCCTTGTCCGGCTTGAAACCCTTCGCCCGCCGCTCAACCCTGGTCGTTTACTGAAGCCAAGGCATCGATTGTGTGTTCCCGCCTACCTGTTCCTTCTGCCGCACGGCATGAGCACCGGATGGTACTTATCGAGGTCCTCGATGATTTTCAGCGCACCGCGCGCGACACAGGTGAGCGGCTCATCGATGACATTGACCGGAAGGTTGGTCTCCTGGCGTAACCTCTCGTCAAGACCGCGCAGCTGCGAGCTGCCGCCGGTCATGATGATGCCCTTGTCGAGAATGTCGGCTGAAAGCTCGGGTGGTGTCTGCTCGAGCGCCTGCTTTACCGCTTCGATGATCGTGGAGATCGGCTCGTTGAGGGCGTCGCGGATCTCGGTCGACGTGATACGGAGCGTTTTGGGTATGCCGGCGACAAGATCGCGACCCTTTACCTCCATCTCGAGTTCATCTTCAAGGGGGAAGGCTGACCCGATCTGGATCTTGATCTGTTCGGCGGTGCTTTCGCCGACAAGCAGGTTGTACGTCTTCTTCAGATAGGAAACGATCGCTTCGTCCATCTCATCGCCGCCGATGCGCACCGACATGTCGCACACCATGCCGTTAAGCGCCAGCACCGCGATTTCTGCGGTACCTCCGCCGATGTCGATCACCATATTTCCCGACGGCTCGACTACCGGGATCCCCATGCCGATGGCGGAGGCCATCGGTTCCGCCACCAGATGGACTTCACGCACGCCGGCACTTTCCGCCGAATCGACGACCGCCCGTTTCTCCACTTCGGTAATGCCCGACGGAACGCCGATGACCGCCCGCGGCCGGAAGTAAAAGCGGTGTTTCTGTACTTTACGGATAAAATACTTGAGCATCTGTTCGACGAGGTCGAAGTCGGCGATGACGCCGTCTTTCATGGGACGGATCGCTTCGATCTCCCCCGGTGTGCGCCCGAGCATGCGTTTGGCTTCCAGGCCGATGGCTACGACCCTTTTGGTCCCTTTGTCAATTGCGACGACCGATGGTTCGTCGATGAGAAGCCCGCGGCCGCGTACGTAAACAAGGGTGTTGGCGGTGCCCAGATCGATCCCCAAATCGTTTGACAGAAAAGAAAATCCCATATAGTGCGTCCCGGAAAATATTCCCCTCCCGCCATGCCCGTTGAAAGGCCGGCCGGAATTGTATTTTATAATGTAACTGTTAAAAATACAATAATATACTCGTGGCGGGAAGATAAAAAAGTGATACGGTGAAAGGTACGTTTCACACTATGGTTTTACCGTATCGGCCGGTACCGTGGCTGCAGGGGCTTGCGCCTCGTTTTCCGAGGGTCGGACCGGCTGCTGTACGGTCGTTGCGTCGGCAGGAAGCGATACCGCCGCAGGATTATCATCCGTAACAGCCGGCGGCGCCGGCGGCGCCGTTTCCGGGCCGGTCTCCCCCTCGCGCGGCACACCCGCAGCAGCGGAGGAATCCGGTGCGCTGCCGGAAGGTTCCGGATTAACCGGTATCCCGAGTGAATCGCCCCCCCGCTCAACGCCGTCTGCGGCGTCGGCGTCCGGCACGGCAGGCTGAAGAAGGTTGACGGAATCAACAACGGATGATGCACGGGCACCCGCCGTGTCTGTTGAAGGGGGCGTTGGAGCGGTTTTCACCGAATCGATCACACGGGCGGCAGCCTGATGTGGGGCTCTTTTTTTTGCCGCAAGCGCATAACGCAGTCCCATCAGCCACTTCATTTCGAGGTCGCCCTCGATGGTCGATGGAGTAAATGCCGCGTCGAAAGAAATGTTGTGCCAGAAAATACCGATCCCGAAGGTAAAAAGGTCCGTCGGCAGGTTGAACCGCTTTCCAAGGCGTATGGCAAGCGGCCGGATCGGCCTGATTTCGCAACCGACCGGCACCATCACCGAACGGTAATTCGAACTGTAAACCGCATCAAGTGAAAAGTTGACCGGTATTCTTCCTATAATGGTATCGTTCCAGGAGCCTCCCAGGCGCCCGGTCGTCGGCATCAGGTCACGGTCAACCTCAAACGTCGAACGGTAAAATCCGCGGTGGTAGCTGCCTACCTGTAAAAGCGCGGCGCCGACGGTCAGTTTTTTGGGAACAATCGACCAGGCCGCTCCCCCGCTCGCCGAGAGGGCATACGCATCGCCGTCGTAAATATGGTGCAGCAGGCCGTTGATCCCCGCTCCGACCGCAAAACGCTCGCTTCGCCATCCGATCTGCAGCGAAAGAAGAGATGCCTGTTCCGAACCGAGACCGGGGAGTATTTCGCTTCCGGTATTGTCGGTAATCTGAAACGTCGTGCTCTGTGTCTGGAACGCTGCGCCTATAAACCACTGCCGGAAAATCCAGGCGGTCTCAACCAGTCCCCGCGAGACGTCGCTCCACTGCTGCCCGTACTCAAAGGCGACAAATGAGCTGTCAACCATGGCGGCGCCGGCCGGGTTATAAAATGAGAACCCTCCGCTGCCGTTCGCGGTCCCGGTACACCCCATTCCCACCGCCCGCGGATTGACCGGCTCTTCAACATAGCCGAAATGAGCATCCTGGGTGTAGGCGAATCCGGCAAGCGCAAGGATGATCAGGCCTGCCGATGCGTTGATGGTCAATCTGCTCATTGTCATATTCAACTCTTCCGTCGAAGCCGCTTTCAGAATGTATACGTGATATCCAGTTGCTGATCGATGCCGGCCCACACTTTATCGGTGGCAACACCATAGTCGAGGCGCAGGCCCCGGCGCACCGCGCTCATATCGACGGCGATGCCTCCTGTCAACCGAAATGAAAAATCGCTGCGGTAACGCCGGGTATCACCGAAGATATCGCCGTTGAGCGGCAGTTCGCCCATTCCCATCCGTAAAAAAACCGTCTTCCAGTATTGCCACTCCACGCCGCTCGACAGCACCGCCTGCGGCCGGTCGATCTTCTTCCATTCACCGGTGAAAAAATAGCCCCGCAGGTCCGCATTCCAGATAAGGGGTCGGCCGCGCATCGTGCCGCAGTAACTGCTCCCGAGAAGGAACACGGGAAGCATCCGGTCGTCGTTGGGAACGTAGTAGCCGTAGTCGGAACCAAAATTCCAATCCATGGACGCCCCGGCATCTTTGAGGAGGGCGCATACATGAAGGCGGTCCGACAACCGGTAGGAAAGAGCGAAATCAAACGCGCCGACTTTGTACGCTGACGAGTAGTTGACCTTTCCATTAACATAGCCGGACGGTAATTGTTCGTAAAGTATCGAAACATTCAAACCGGCGGACAGGTTGCGGAGGACATGGTAACTGATCGCGATTTTACCAGTCAACGAGGTATAGGCGGCCGGTTCAAGCGGATTTTCGTTGTCATCATATAAATTGTTAAGAAAGGGATCGCCGCGATACAAAAACAATACTCCCATCCCGACGCGCGGCGGCACACGGAACTCGATCGAGGCAAAGCCGTCGGTCTGCCCGAGGGACCGGAATCCGAACCCGAGGGCGGCCTTGCGCTCCTTTTGACTGCCGGTAAGGGCCGGATTCCACCAGGGAGAAAGGGCACCGGGGACCGCGCTCCCGGCGCCTCCCATCGCCAGGGCCGCCGCGCCGAC
>JAFGIW010000062.1 GCA_016929415.1 Chitinispirillaceae bacterium
AGAAAGACGGTTCATCTGAAATATCAGAAACGAATTTCCTCTTTTCAGTTCTTTTGCCGCTTTTTCGTTATCGCCTTTTTTCAGGTATTCTTTAGCGAGAGAAAAGTGATACTCCGGAGCGCCCATATAGACCGACCAGTCATGGTTGTCAACCGGTACCCACTGCCCGGTTTTTGCGGCGGATGTTGCCGGAGTCGTCTTCTGCCCGCCGGAATAGGCGGAAAAGTTGATGAATGTCAGGCTAACGGCGATGATGGAAAAAGAAGTTTTAAAAATCATGGTGGTGTCTCCTTGTGAAGGTTGGTGTAGGTTGATTCATGAGTTCCCGAATCGGACTGCATTAGGTCTACTCACTCTCTCTTTCAACGCAACGAAGGTGAAGCTTTGAAAGTCATTAAATCCGGAGAAACCGTCAGTATCAATTCGAACTTGATGTAACCTGATCGGGCATCAACAGGACCTTCCACTCTACCCGTCGATTCTGTGAGTGGCAAGATTCATTACTACAGCCGTATTTGACCGGCCGTTCCTTTCCGTACGAAACCATTTCGATACGGGACTCCGCAATACCATAGGCTACCAGCCACTGTTTGACGGAGCGTGCACGTTTTTCACCCAGCCCCATGTTATATTCGCTCGATCCGCGTTCGTCGCAATTCCCTTCGGACTGAAGCCGGATCGATGAATGGTTTGCGAGATACGGTGCGATGCGCTCAAGCGCACCTATCGCATCGGAACCGAGTGACGACTGGTCGTAATCGAAATAGATGGTTGACAGCAGATCCTCAATGCGGACGGCCGGAGCCTTATCAACAAGCGCAGCTTCCGGCTTCTGCGCGAACTTGTCCCGGTTTTCCGGAAAAACCTGCTCGCTTTTCGTCAGTTTTTTCGAACATCCCAAAAGGGATATCACGATAAAGAACGAAATGAATTTACAATTGCCTCGTAACATATTTACTCCTTTTAATTTTCGCCGAGTCTACAATTAATTTCCATTTTCCCCTCATTTCTTGAAACAAGCAGTATATCTTTATTTATACGACTTTCTTTATTTCTCCTCTCCCGCTATGTGGTTTTCCGTACAACCTGATTTTTTTCATCTGCTTAATCAAGTGGATATTCCTGTATCAATGCAATTATCGTGCCGCGGGAAGAGTTGGAATAACAGGAAAACGAGTTTATTACCGGCGCTCAATCGATGCATTTTTCACTGTTTCGGAAATAATTCTTATTTATAAGAAAGGTTTTCTTATAAAAGAGAATTGTTTCGCACTATTTCCGGTGTAATTTTGAAGCTGAAGAGCACGGGATCGTTCACGGGCGGTTTTGGCGCACATTTATAAACAATGGAGAGTCCGAGGAAAAGAGCAACGAGCTGCTGATTGGCCGGAACGATGATTTTCGCATTGTTCTGTAGCGCGAACTGCGCCGTTTCCAATCGTTTTAGCAATATTCAACATAGATGCCTCTTTCACCGTTTTGTTGAGGATAATAATGAAGAGTAATTCCGCCGGAACGTTTAATGCATGTCTTATTGGGCGGCAACAATCGTGCCGTTAAAAAGTCAAGCAGTAATCGATGAGGATTATTACCGCATCCGGGCGCAGCAGGAAGGGAGTTATAAAACCGCATCTCCTATCACTGAGAATTATTCAAAGAATATGCCGGGGGTATTCATTCCGCCTGCTTCATGAGGCTGTTATCAACCTCGGTACAGAGTCAATCAATCCGAGTCCATCTGAAATCGGGCACTTCGACTCCGCTCAGTGTCTGAATTTCGATAAAATCGCACGTTTCGACTCCGCTCAACGGCAGGATCTACTAATTCTGAACAGATACTAATTAGGGAAGAGGGTTTCGGCATTACGATAAACAGTACATTACCACTTCAATTCATTTTCGGCATTGAAGTTGCTCATTTGTGTCGTGAACCGTATCTCATACCATATGGTGCAATGATTTTTCCTATAACAAAGAGCCGGGTTCGACGGATCTTCATCGGTTACCTGACATCAGGGTTGCGACAAGCCCATAATGCAAAATAGAAAAGGAATTCGTATGAAATCGAAGGGTGCGGGAGGGGGTTGCTTTACGGTTTTAAGCAGTTTTTCATACTCGAGCACGCGGGCCCCAGTATTCTTTCTTGTTTTTGCGATCAGCGCGTCGTTGTATGTTTCCGGTTGTATGCGCTATCTGACGCATGATCGAAGCAAGGTCATTCTTCTGAATGTCGATATCGATCAAACGCTCGACATCGCGGTAATCGATCTCGACCGCGGAACTCGAGTTCCGGTACTTACGGTGTGGGCGGTCCGCGATCAGGTCGTGACGCCGGCCGAGGCGACGCGCGTATCCGACCTGTACTTCAGCCATATTGATAAAATCAAGGGTAAATTCAATGTCTGGCATTTGACCTGGGCCATCGCCGACCTTTACCGCAATGGAAACCCGGCGGTCAAGGCCTCCCTCGACAGCGCGTATGGCGACGCTAGGATACGGGTCAGGAAAAGCTACGGGATAGCGGACAGATTCGTCAACGGCGACAAACTTTATATGGGCGATGCTCATTTGCTGGGTCGTGCCTACGCCCACCGTCATGTGGTCGTTCCGGGAAATCCCGATTATATGCAATCCGCGGCGGAATATCGAAAAAAGAATGATGCAAAAAAATAGGCCGCCGAAGAGGTTTCCGGCCTCGGGCCGATTTTTTACGTAGCGAAGAAAATATCGAATCCGCGTCATCGACGCATGAGGAGCATACGCAATGAATCTTTCAGTCGCCTTTACCTTCGAACCCGGCATTATCGACCGTCTCGCGCAGTTCCCCGACGTAAAAGAAATTTACGGCAAGCTCGACCGTGACTGTATCGGCGGCGGCCGGGCCACCTTCACGCTGCGACGCACCTCGCTGTCGCGTCTTGACGAGAGCATTAAAAACGCACACGCGCACGGCATCCGCTTTAACTACCTTATCAATGCGGCCAACCTGGCCGGGCTGGAACAGACGCGGTCCGGACAGAGAAAAATCCGCGCATTGCTCGACCGTATCGACGAATCCGGGGCGGACTGCGTGACCGTATCGACACCCTACCTGCTCCGTCTTGTCAAAAATGCGCATCCCCGGTTGAAAACGCGCGTGGGCGTATTCGCGGTGGTCGACGGTCCCGGTAAAGCGAGTCGGTGGGAGGACCTGGGCGCCGATACCATATGCGTAAGCGCCATTGCCTGCAACCGGAACTTCAACCGTCTCGACGCCATCCGGCGCGCAGTCCGATGCAATCTTGAGCTTTTGGTGAACGCAAGCTGCCTTCCGGGGTGCGCGTATGAACTCACGCATATGAACATGCTGTCGCAGAGTTCGCGCACCGGCGACCGTCTGGGTGGATTCTGCCTCGATTACTGCTTCCTCGACTGTTCGGCGCGACGGCTCACTGATCCGGTAAATTTTATCAAGGCAGTCTGGATCCGGCCGGAGGACATCGGAAAGTACGAGGAGATCGGTTATAACTGGTTCAAGATCGTCGAACGCAGTTGCCCCGGCGATCTGCTCATTCGACGTGTAAAAGCTTATACACAGAGGTCATTCGATGGAAATCTGTATGAACTGGTCGCCCCCGTCGCTCAGATAAAGCGTGAATTCGGCGTATCCCGGCTGCAGCAAATCCGCATTGCGGCAATCATGATCAAACCATGGCTGGTAAAAATGGGGCCGCTGTTACTCATGAAGCGCTACAGTGAAAGCGCACTGGTCGATACTTTCGACAAAGAGGGTGCGCCGGTATATATTGACAACCGGGCACTCGACGGGTTTCTCGACGGAATACGATCGCACGATTGTGAATCACTGGAGTGCGCTACGTGCGGATACTGTCGCGCAGTTGCCGAGCGTGTGGTGACGGTTGAACCGCACTACCGTGAAAAAACCCTCGCTCTTGCCGCGCGCCTTGACGAGGGGCTGGTGTCGGGAGAGCATTGGCTTTAGAGGTCCCCTTTAGGGCCTGGTGAACACCAGCGATGCATTATGACCGCCGAAACCAAAGGAGTTTTTCAACGCAGCACGTATTTCTTGCGGGCCGGAAGCAGTCACGAAGTTAAGGTCCCGCACGGGCGTTTCAAGATTCTTGCACGCATGCACGGCCTGATCGCGAATCGAAAGCGAGGTCACTGCCGCCTCGATCGCCCCCGATGCGCCGATAGTGTGGCCTACCAACGATTTTGTGGCATTGACCGCGGGTTTTTTCCCGAAAATCTCATCGATAAGACGCGCCTCGACCTCATCGTTGAGCTGCGTACCCGTTGCGTGGGCATTGACATAATCGATCCTGTCGGGCGTAAGCCCCGCTTCGTCGAGCGCGCTGCGGACCATTGTCTTGATGGGGCCCGCTTCGGGGTCGAGCGCCATCAGACTGTGCGCATCGAACGATTCGGCGAACGCGGTGATTTCAGCGGCCGGTTTTACTCCACGCCGCTCGGCATGCTCCTGCGATTCCAGAATGAGCACCGCCGCGCCGCCTTCGGCGAAAAGAAAACCGGAACGCTTCGCGTCGAACGGACGGTTGGCTTTTTCGGGTTCGACACAATCGCGGACGAGCGTTTTTGCGATATCGAAACCCCGGAATACACCGCCGAATTCATCGCCCAGATATTCCGTTCCGCCCGTAATTGCCATGCTGCACCTGCCCGCGCGGATCGCGCGGAACCCGTTTCCCACCGCCACGGTCCCGGCCGCACATGCATTTGCAAATGTGGTATTGGGCCCGGTGATCGAATACTTGATGCCGATCGAGGCCGCGGTGGCGTTGGGCATGATCTGGGAAACGGCGAACGGGTTGAACCGGGCCGGCATACGCAGCAGGGAATCGGCGGACGAGCCGTCGCCGAGACGCTCCTTTATCGGCGAGAAGCAGTGGAACGCCTGGTTAAGGGCAAAACCGGCGATACCCGCCATTCCGGTGCCGAAAAAAACGCCGCACCGGGCAGGATCGATCCCTTCAACGGCGAAGGTGTTCTTTTTTTCGTCTTTCTGTTCGGTAATCAACCCCGCATCGTCCAGGGCCTGTTTGCAGGCGCAAAGACCCAGCACGGTGGCGGTATCGATTTGCATGCGCTCGATTCGATTGACATTGTATTGCCGGTAATCGAAATCGGGCAACGGGGCCCACAGCGTCGAGGATGGCGGGTGGTAATTAAACCAATGGGCGGGGATGGGAGCGACCGCGGCGATACCGTCGAGACAAGCGCGCCAGAAAGGATCGGTTCCTATTGCCGTGGGCGCGGCCACGCCGATCCCGGTGATGAAGATTCGATGTGGACTCATGCGGTCTGAAGCTCCGCTTTTTTCTCGATAAAATTTACCGCATCGCCGACGGTTACAAGCCCTGCAGCTTCATCATCGGTAATCGAACCCTTGAATTCATCTTCCAGGGACATAATCAGACTGACTTGATCGAGTGAGTCGGCGCCGAGTTCCTCTTTAATACGGCTTGAAGGCATGATTTTTGCTGGATCTACTCGCAACACTTCCGTGACTACTGAAATGACTCTCTGTTCGATTGTTCCTGTGGTCATGTTTACTCCCTGTTTGTAGGTGATATTAAAGTAATTTTTGAAAGATTAATTTAGCAATTTTTATACCAGTAAAAGGAAACGACTGCTTTATGCAACAATTTCCCAATGCTCCCGCACGCATAGCTGCGGTGGCCACCGCCAACCCCCCAACGGTTATTAACCAGCAATTGGCGGCAGGGTTAATCGAGAAGCACTATGGTAAAACGCTCACCCCGCGCAGCCTTGAGATTATGCGGAAGGTGATGTCGCATCCGAGCATTCGCACGCGCCACATTGCAGTCGATGGAATCACCGATGTCCTACGGCTTAAAGACGAAGATCCCGACGCGCGAATGGAGCGGTTCACACGGTGGGCGAAGGATTTGTCATCCGACGCTGCACGAAAGGCGATGAAACGGGCGGGAGTGTCTGCACGGGAAATAACGGGCCTGGTGGTCAATACCTGTACCGGCTATATTTGTCCCGGTATCGCTACGTATCTTATCGAGCCGCTGGGGCTTTCGCCGGACGTTAAGCTTTATGACCTTGTCGGCGCCGGCTGCGGAGGAGCGCTTCCCGGCCTGCAGATTGCACAAGGTCATTGCGAAAGCGATGGGGGGGTCGCGCTGGCGATCGCCGTAGAGATCTGCTCGGCCACCTATCAGATGGGCGACGATATGAGTCTGATAATATCCAACGCGATTTTCGGCGACGGCGCAGCGGCGGTGGTGGTATCCAACCGCCACGGCGGACCCGCCATGGCGGCCGGCGCGAGCCGCTTTGTACCGGCGCATCGTGACGACGTGCGCTATGTATACCGCCGGGGGCAGTTGCACAACATGCTCTCGACCGCGGTGCCTAAAATCGTCGGCGAACTGACGCCTCCGTTCCTTACAGCGTTTCTCGGCGCGCACGGGTTGACCGTTGCCGACATTTCCCGATGGGCCATTCATGCCGGCGGGGAGAAAATACTCGCCGCGGTGCAGGAGGGACTCGGGTTGACCGACGCACATCTTGCGGTGGCGCGGCGGGTACTCGAACGCTACGGCAACATGTCGTCGCCGACCGTGCTGTTCGAACTGGAACAAATACTTGAAAAGGGTATCGGGCCCGGACAGCACTGCTGTGTCGTCGGCTTCGGAGCGGGTCTTTCGTTTTACGCTTTGCTGCTTGCGGGTTGAGCCGCCTTGTGAACGATAATGATGTCGATGAGGCCGCCCATTCTGCGATGGAACGAGATGTCGACGAATCCTGTTTCCGCAAGCATGCTGCGGAGCGTTTCGCGGTCAGGGTACAGACTGAGGCTTTCGGCGATATAGGCATAGACGGCGGGATTACCGTGCATCACCAGACCCCAGAATCCGCCCCACAAGCGGAGTATCCAATAGCCGATGCGAAACCGGGCGGCATTCGGGGAACGCGAAAAATCGAGAAATCCTGCGGTCCCGCCGGGCTTGAGCACGCGAAAGCATTCGCCAAGTGTTGCACGGATATCGGGGGCGTTACGCAGGGCGTACCCACCCGTGATTATCGCCGCCGTCCGGGTACCGACGGCCAGGGATGCCATGTCCTGACAACTCAGCAGAAGCGTACTGCCGAATGGTCGGCGGGCATGTGACAGCATGTCGAGGCTGATATCGCATCCGATAAGTCTCGCGTCGGGCCAACGGCTCGCGGCCAGCGCCGGAAGGTCGCCGGTACCGGTGGCGATATCGAGCACCGGACCGTCGATTGACTCGGGAAGCTGCGAAATGAGGAATTTTTTCCATGCGGTATCGCGGAAAAAGGACAACAGGCGGGTTATCCGGGAATATTTCGGCGCTACCTCGGCGAACAACAACCGGTTGTAATCGCGTTTGGAACCGGGGTGCGAAAGCAGCACCGGATCGTTGTTTAGTTTTGAAAGCATTTTATCATCAGGAAGAAGGTTAGCGATGGTGTTTACCCGTGACTATTGGATGCCGGATCTTTCGTTCCGCACCGTATCGGCGGAACTTATGGACGATACGGCCGCCGACGAAAACCTGTTGGTCACTACACTGTGCGATTTTAAATATATAAATCGGTTTATTTCGCAGATCAGGCGGGTTCTGCACGCGACGGTCATTGCCGACATGCAGCGGCGTAATGCGCATGAAGTCAGCTTTCTCGATATAGCCGCGGGCGGGTGCGATATCGGGCTGTGGTTCGCCCGCTACTGCCGCAGCCGCGGCATTACCTGTTCGGTGTATTGTCTTGACAATGACCCCCGCGCCCTTAAATATGCCCGTGAAGCATGCCGCGATGAGCCGTCCATCAGCTTTATCGAAACCGATGCACGCGATATCGGGGGTTTGGGCCTGTCGGTCGATTACGCTTTCACCAATCATTTTCTCCATCACCTTTCGGATGAATACATCCCGGGTATACTTCGCGCCATCGGCAATTGCAGCAGGCACGGATTTGTCGTACACGACCTCGAGCGCGCCTATTGGTCCTACGTCTGCTTTACCTTACTTGCCGGCATACTGTACCGTGGCGGCTTCACCTTTACCGACGGCCGGATTTCGATTCGACGCGGATTCACCCTTGCCGAACTCCGCAGGTATGTCACCAGTGCGGGAATCGATGCGACCATCACCCGGAGCGGTCTGGGACATTGGCGGATCACCAACATCAAACCGTAACCGGGTCTGTTCCCGATACCGGCGTACCAATGCGCATCCTTCAGCATGTTTCCGGCGCGTTCGGCAACTAATTTGTTAAGCAATTCCCGAGCCTCCATCTTCAGTCGACGATCCAGATGCCATGATTCAGGCACTTTTTCGATCGATTTCAGACGGGCGACGGCCTCATTCTGCAGTCCCATCGCCTCTTCGGTGCGTGCGAGCTGCAGCAGGGCGAAAATATTCCGCGGCGAAAGTGCGAGGGCCTTCTGCAAACTGCGTCGCGAGTCATCGAGAGTTCCGTACGGTATGCCTCCGAAAAACAGACGCGCAATTGCCCGCAGGAAAACACTGGTTGTTGCGACCTCACGGTAATAAGCGCCGAGAACGGCATGCGCCGGCGGAAAAGTTGAATCAAGGCTTATTGATTTTTTGATATTCCGTTCGATGATCCTCGCCAACACGATCCTTTTCGGGCCGGTTTCCCTCATCGTAAGGTTTGCTGCGGCAATTGCTTTTAGAAAATAGGATTGCGCCGAATCGGGGTATTGGTGCTGGAGCGAATCGCTGAGATATAACCCCTGCAAAAACAATGCCTCTGATGACGTATCGTTGGCCGTTTCGCCCGCATCGATGTAGCCGCGCGTCGTTTTCATAAGCGATTCATAAGTGTTCCCGCACGAATCGCCGGCCCGCAGGTACCATCTAAGGGCGCGGAAATTGTCGAATTGACTGTAGCCCGAATCACCGGAATCAAGCATGACACGGCATGCCGTCGGTTCCGCACTCGCATTGGTCAGGACCATAGCGACCATGGCCGGGTAAATCATCCGAAACGGACGGAGCGCTGCGATATGGGGTTGAAGCAACTTGAAGAGCGATATGATCGGCAAAACACCTCCATTATCAGCACGGTGAAAAGATCTTTCAGGAAAAAATTCCAACAAAGAATCGGTAGGTTTTATGATAAATCACAATTGTTCCGAATAATCCTTCGATAAAAACGAGCAAGATGCGGACCATAAAGATGGGTTTCGGGTTGATGAATCTGCACTTCATATCCCTAACTGCTCGCCGGTTCCATTATTTTAAGTTCAATTGATGCCGGGTTCGCGATTTCAGGCGCAATTCTCATTTATAAGAAAAACTTTCTTATAAATGAGAATTGCTGTGCACTGTTTTCGTGGTAAGGATGTTTAGACATATCCACGTTACCGTTCCGTCTTTTTGGCGGCGAGGATTTTGCGAATGCGGCCTACCTTCCTTTGGCCGACCGCAGATGCATGATTGCCCCAACTGCCGCGGACAAAGCTGAGCACATCCGCCACTTCCGCATCGCCCAAACGCCATCCGAAGTCCGGCATGGCGAATGAGGATGGGGCTCTTTGCGTTGACGGCATCGAACCATCCAATTAGCCATAGTCAACTTGTCATTCCTCCGGGTTATGCTATAAACCGTTCGCAAATCTTACGATAATGATACCCGCAGATTGAAAGCGTTATCGCATCACGGACAAGGTCGGGACGCCTCCAGCCCCATTCTCTGGATATTTTTCACATCTTCCGCAAGATTGCGGTTCATGTTCTGGTGTTTACTGCACTCCGTGAGACACGCCTCTTCCGGTGTTTCGATACCTAAAAACACTTTGTTGAATCCGGCTTTAGCCATCAATTTCATAAGTGGCGTATCGTCGGCAATATCTATTGAAGCCTCGGTAATGAAAAGCAGGTCTTTTTTGTTTTTGCGCCAATAAATAAGGGCCGGCAAAAGATCTTTTTTTAAAAATGCCTTGTTTCCGATGAAGTTGTCGTCGACAAAAAAAACTTCATCGCGCCAACCCAGTTTGTAGAGGCTGTCCAACTCGGCAATTATCTGCTGCGAGGTCTTCGTGCGTACGCGATGGCCGAGCAGTGCCGTGACATTGCAGAAATCGCAATGGAAGGGGCAACCGCGGGAGAACTGAATACTCATGCCGGCATAACGTTTGAGATCCAGGAGTTCCCATTTCGGCATGGGAGTACGCTGCAGATCGGCAAACCGATGGGACGTATAGAGCCGTTGCGCATTGCCCAGGGCAAAATCTTTAAGGAATTCCGGGAGCGTCACTTCAGCCTCGTTCAAAACGAAATGGTCTACGGATGCAAACTGTTCACGGTCGCTCATGAACAACGGCCCTCCGGCAACGACAAGCAGCCCCGACTCTTTGCAAAGGGCTATAATCCGCAGCGTCGATTCACGCTGGACGACCATCGCGCTGATGAACGCGCAGTCCGCCCAGGCCAGGTCTTCCTTCGTGAGCTCCTGCACATTCGTATCAACGAGGCGGACCACCCATTCCGCCGGCAGCATGGACGCGACGGTCAACAGCCCCAACGGAACCCTAAATGATAATTGCGATGGCTGCTCGTATCCGTGACGCGGCTGCCATGCCAGAAAGGCGCACGCCAGCGACACCAGTCTTCATGCGCATGATACGCGTCAAAAATAAACCAGCTTCCCTTCATCTCCGTATACCCGAACGTTGCACTGCCGCGGCTTGACATCTCACTTTCGTTCAAAGGAAGATTCATGTGCTCCGCGGCGTTTCCGTGCATATCGTACACCGAGAGCGTGCTTTTACATTCAGGAAAGTACCCGGATGGGTAGGTGTTCGATCCGCATCGGGTCCAGCTTCCGCCGGTACATCCGTCCGTTTTTACGCTCGCGGCCGCGCAGATGCCGTTTTGATAATGGTCCCCGTACGCCCAGGTTTTATGCGCCTGGAAATCGCGGTTGTGCTTCTGGCGCATGGCCCGGATCGCCTCTTCCGGAGATTTTCCGACAGCCAGGGCATAGGGATAATCGGGCGGCAGCAATCGTCCTTCGCACCCGCCTTCCCATTCGTGCGCATCGCAGATCCGTTTTCCGAGCGCCTTGCAGATAAGCGCCGCCTCCCGGGCGCGTACCCAGACCACCGGATACTCGCAGGGAATGTCCGGAAACTCGAACCGATCGATGCAGACGGCGGCATCTTCGGGCCTTTCCGTGAGAAATGCAGCGATTCAGCCGTGAACGCTTCCGCAGATTTAAGCGCTGCGGTACTCAGAAACCGGTCTTTGAACAGTACACTCTTTGCAATTGCAATGATCTTCTCTCCGCCCGGAATACGGGTGCGAAGAAAGTCGGTCGTCCATTCGAGCGTCGTTTTGTGGCCCTGGATGCGATTGCGCAGGTAGAGGACCCCGTCACAAACAGGCACATAACTTTTATAAACCGTTGCGGCCGCCTCCGGAACGGTGCCGGAATCGTTTACCGCCCAGAGAGGGCAGCGTCGTTCGTTTCCGCTTTCAGTCACGATGAGCCCGTCCGGATACTTCACATCAAGAATGATGCGTTGCAGCGATGGCTTCGGGTTTTCGAGGTGAAAAAAAAGTGTTTCATTTTTTCCGACCGGTTGAATGGAGAGAAGATGCCATGCGTTCACCGCCGGGTCTAGGTTTGTCAATGTTGCCGTTTTTTCGGCAAAGGGGCCGCGGTCGATAGTAATCGTATTTGACTCACGGTATGCCTGAAGGTCGATTGCCGATTTCGGTGTTCCCGGGCCGCTTGCGTTGATTTTCATTGGAAGGAGGGCCATGAGGAAAAAGAGAAATTCATTTTTCATTGATGTGCGTTTCGTCGGGAAGCCGATTTTTGAAAGTACAATAGACGTTGTTTTCATAATTGCCGATTCGGCAGCAATCAAATTATCGCCGAATACATCGGCCGGATATATGCCATGATTTTTTCCCGTATATCCTTCCGGTATAATATTATCCCTTTTATTCAAGCCACTCCAGCATGGCGCCCACGCTGCCCGTGGCAAGGCCGATACTGGAATCAGCCGCGCCGTAATAAAGGTGGAGCGTGTCTCCATCGGGGGCGACGGTATACCCGCACGGAAAGACGACATTGCCTACGTCCCCTTGCCGCTCATACGATTCTTCAGGACAGAATATCCATTCGCGGTAATTGTGTATCGTAAAAACGGCATGCTGCAGCATGCCGTTTTCGTCGGTCAGGCGGCGCAGGTGGTCGAGTTTGAGCGGGGGC
>JAFGIW010000063.1 GCA_016929415.1 Chitinispirillaceae bacterium
CAGCACGCTTTTTCCACCGATGACCTCGCCATGCTCACCGGAATCGCCTCGCAGGCCGCCATCGCGCTTAAAAACGCCGAACTTTACTCCGCGGTCGAAAACGAGACACAGATCCGCACCCAGCTCTCCCGGTATCTTTCACGCGATGTCGTTGAAGGTGTCATCGACGGCACCATACCACTGCGGCTCGGAGGCGAAAAAAAGTGGGGTACCATCCTTTTCTGCGACATCGTGGGCTTTACCAGCATTGCCGAAAATCTTTCCGCCGTCGATGTCGTCGAAAAGCTCAACCGCTACTATGCCCTCGTCACCGAAATCATTACCCGGAACCGGGGAACCCTGCACAAGTTCGGCGGAGACATGGTAATGGCATTCTGGAATGTAATGGTTCCCGACGATCTGGCATGCCGCAATGCATTGATGTGCAGTCTGGAGATGCAGAACGCCATTTTCTACTTTGATATTCAACTTGAACATGAGGGGCAGCGACCCCTGCACCTCGGGGTCGGCTGCAACACCGGCGAATTTGCCGGAGGTAATATCGGCGGAACCCACCGTATGGAGTATACCGTCATCGGCGACAATGTCAATCTCGCGCAACGTATCGAATCGCTTGCTTCTCGGTGGCAGGTTCTGATCGCCGAGGAGACGTGTGCAACCGTTAAAAATTTCTGCTCGACCATCAAACTGCTCCCGGCCCAGGTAAAGGGACGGGTAAAGCCGATAACCGTCTTTTCAGTGAGGGGAATTCTCCAGCATGACAACTCGATGCTCTTGACCATACCCCTGGTGATTATAACTCCCGAAGGAACAATATCAGGAAGCGGCCTCGCCACCTGTTTTCAGTCGGCCGGCGGCATGCAAGAGCTTCATATCGTATCAATTGCAACGATTCCTCCCTGGAACACGCTGCTGATTCAATTCGACCTGCCGGAACTCTCGGTCGCCCCCCGTCTGTCGGGTACCATTCAGGCTGCGTATCGAACGACCGGAGAGGGGAATGCGGCCTATACCCATATCATTTTATCCGACCTCACCGGCGATCCGAACGCCTTTTTCCTCATGCAGCCCGGAGCATGCATTGAATCCCGCAAGAACTGGGGAGACATGAAAAGGCACTGATGATTTGACACGGAGGACTTTTTACCTTATATTGTATGATGAATTGTTGGCGGGTTGTAGGTAACCGGATAAACACCCCCGAAGACGACAGCGCCCCTGAAATCCGCAGAACGTGATGGAGGTACAGTATGGTAAAACGGCAATCGTATCTGATGCTGCTTGTGGTGATGGGAATTGCGTCGGCGGGGTGGGGGGAGCTGTATACGTTTGGTGGAACGATTACAGGAGTGATAGTGGAAATTACCGGCAGTGAACCGGAAATTGATTATACGATGTTTCTGGGAAGAGAGTGTAAGTATGTCTTTGATGTCGAAATATACGAACCGGGTTATTACATTGATGGAATGGGGGAAATTATATATTTGACGGATACGGAAAACGAGGATTATTGCTATGCGAATCTCGTGGAAGGGAAAATGCTTCTTGACTTAAATCAGAACGATTTGTCCGATCAATTTTACGGTCTGGACTGCGATTACGAGGGATGGATATCCGCATCCCTTTTCGCTGGCTCTTTTACCCACACCGTCGTGATCGACAACTTCCGATATCCTTTAATAAGTACCTGGCAAAAGGGAATGATGCATTTCATCGGATCGGAATGTACGGTCGGTCCTGACTATAAGGTTACTTTGACATCCAACAATCTCCAATACAAGCCCGACCCTGTCCCCCCCCCGGAACCCGTTCCCGAAGCTCCGATCGGGAAACTGATGCTGCTGGGAGGCAATGCTCTTGTCGTTGCCGCTGTTTTCCGACGTAAGCGACGGCGAACCGGCGAAATAAAGGTTAGGTAGGCGTCAGGCGTCGTGATGCCGCCGAACTACTCCTGTACTTCATCATGCGCATCGGCGGTTACCGGTCGCGACGAAGCGAATATCCCAACGATCGATCCCCGGTAGAGCCCCGCCGGTTTTCTGATAAGCAAATACCGCTCGACTGAAAAGAGGGGAATCTCCTTGCATGACGCGATCCGCTCGCTTTCCGCGGTTTCGTCCGCGAACCAGATTGCCGCAAGGCGGAGCCGTTCGCTCGGGTCGCTGCGGATGCGGTCGGGGACCCAGCCGATCGCGCATTCGTAGCTGCGTTCGACAAGCGCACGTTCGTACTCGGTAACCGCGGCGGCGGCAAGTGTGCTGCGTATGCCGTTTCCCGACAGATCGGCGAGCAGCTTTTCGGCGACCGTGCACGATACCGGATCATCTTTACGGAATAAAATACGGAGGCGGCGCCCAACGGGCGGGGCATGGGGAGCGGCTGCCGGTTCCGCGGCGATGAAGCCGGTATCGGTCTCAATCGCCGCAAGCGGTCTCCCTTCCGCCTTGACCACATTGCCGAGCAGTTCGGCGGGTTTGACCCGCGATGCCAGATACCTCCGCACCTTCTCATCGTCGACGGCACAGGCGATAAAATAGCGGTCGCGGGAGACGGCCTGCACGGCGGCCCGGTTTTCTAGGGTTGTACGCGCATAGGAGATATCGCTCGATGACGTCAGGAGCAGCGCATCGTACTTTTTCAGCGAAAAGGAGAGAATCGGATTCCTGTCTTCGGCGGCGGTGATGATGAGCGTATCGAGAAACGCACGCCGGCTGCCCGATTTCAGATTCGGCGCGAGCACCAGTTCCCCGCCGCTGCTCCTTACCGGATAATAGACCCCCCATTTTGCGTGGATGCTCCCGCTTATACGCGCCGTCCTGATTCTATCGAGTGCAGAGGAATCGGGCTGCGAAAGCCGCAGGTAGCATGTCTTCTGGTCGACGGCGCCCAGCCCGCGGATCACCGCCTCCCTTCCTGCAATGAACTCCCGCATGCCCTCGACATGGCGAAAGAGGGCCCACCCCTCCGCCGGATGGCTTTTTATATACCCGGTCCATGCCTCGATCAGATCGAGCGCGGAAATGAGCCGGCCGGCGCCGTCGACGATGCGGCCGCCAAGCTGCAGGGTAATTTTTTTCGGAGAGACATTGACAACCGTCAAGAACGGTGCGGAGAGGCTGTCGGGCGGCAGAAACGGATCGACCGCAACCAGCGGGAGCAGGGTGCCGTCGATCCCGGTGCGCTGGGTAAAGAGCCGCAATTTTCCGCCGACCTCCGGCACGATGGTGTCGGGCAGGTGCATCATCGAGTCATTCAAAGCTTCCGGACCGGTTGATTTTTCGATCTGAATGCCCGAATCAGGTTCAATGGTGCTTCCACTGAACGACGCAGGTTCCACGGTCGAGAGCGACAACGGTTCTTCGGAAGATGCAACCGGGGCAAGCCGGACCAGAATCTGCCCGGCAATCGAATCATCACGCAGTTCCGAAAAGGGGTAGCGATTCAGGAATGATCTGAACGATTCGACGAATTCATCCCGTCGAACTTCATCGGAGAAGGAAATCGTGTAGGCTATCGTATCGACGGGCAGTTCCGACACCGGCGGACACTTCTCATGGGAAACCTCCCGCCGGATGGCAGGCTGCGGTGTACATATCATCAGGAGAGAGCAGCAGCAGAGGCTGCAGAACAACACATTATTAAAACGTTGCATGAACGCTCCTTACTCGCGGTGTCGAGGGTACTACATTTTATTGAAAAATAAACTGCATCATCCCCGAGAATCCATATTCACCGCTACTCTTTCAAGAGCCTACGCAAGAAAGTAATTTTTGAGCATGATCTCAATGCCGCAGTCTCTCCCAATCTCTATATAAAAGGAACTCCATGGTACGAATTCCCCGCGTTGTAAAAATCATACTCATCGTTATCGCCTCACTGGCAGGACTCGGCATCGTGAGCGTCTATCCGGCGTTTTTGATCGGCAAATTCGTCTGCCACCGTTACTTTGACCGATGGGGTGAAAAACTGGTCGACCTTGAAAAACGGGGACTTCTTTCAAAATCATACGGCGCCGGCTGGCAGGACGTTCTGACCGATAAAGCCATGATGGACGCGGCCGCCCGCATCACCGACGGCGACACCGCCGCCGTTGATCCTTCCGATCAGGCGGTCCGGGTCGTCGACGGCATCGTACTTGCCGACTACCCTTCGCTCTCCATTATCAATCGGCTGCGGGAAGTTCGCACCTATTCGAACAACATCGAAATCGTCGACCGCCTCGACCGGATGATCGCGAACATCCGTACCGATCACTACCGTGCACGCATCGATGAACTCCCCGCCACGCTGATCGGGGCATTGCTGGCTGCCGAAGACAAACATTTCAGGACCAACCGTTACGGTTTCGAGTATGACAGTTTCGTACGGGCGGCGCTGCGTGCGGCGTTCGAATCGCTCACCTCCTTTAAAAAAGTGTCTCCCCGCGGGACCTCGACCATTACCCAGCAGGTGGCGAAGCTCTTTATTTCCCGGCTCGATGAACAGGGATTCAGGCGGGTGACCCGCTCGGTCGACCGCAAGATCCGCGAACTGCAGATTGCCGTTGCGCTCCGGAAAATGTTTCCGCCCGAAGATATTCTCGAAGTCTATTGCAATCACTGCGTCACCAGCGACTACGGCATGATCGGGTATGCCGATATCGCCGACGGACTTTTCAACAAAAAGCTCTCCGACCTCAACGACGCCGAGTGCGTCTACCTCGCACGCATGGTCAAATGGGGGAGGAACATCCGCACGAAGATTATCCGTCAATGCCATATCGATATGCCGCGTATGGGGGTTGCACTCGGGTGGGATTCCGGTAAACAGGCAGCCGTCCTCGCCGCCATCGACACAATTACCTTTCAGAAGCCGCGCCGTTTTCAGGGCAGCCACAGCGCGCTGGTCGATCTCGCCAACGAGTTCTGGCTGCTGTCGCTGCGCAACAACGGCACCCCCGAAACCCGGATCGGGGAAATGAACCTCATCGACCCGAACTCGCTCATCAGGAAAAAAGGGAATCTGCGCATCAAGCTGACCATCGATGCCGCACTCCAGAAAAAACTCGAAACACTGGTCGATGCACGCGGCTACGGTCCCGACACCACCATTGTCGATGAAGTCCGTATCGGAAGCGGCGGCACGACGGTAATGCTTGACAAAAAGCCGCGTGATACCCTGCGGGTGCTGCGGATCCTGCGCGAGCCGATCGATTTCCATGAACCGGGTTCGGCATTCCTCACGAGTCTCAATGCCGGCGACACCGTCTATACCAATATACGCTACAATAAAATCGCGAAAAGCCGGTACCGGCGCAGCGTTTTCCATTATGTCCGTAGACCGGTAGTGGTCAACGGCCAGTATTACGCCTACGCGATCATGAATTCCCGCACCGGTAAACTGCTGGCCTATTATTCGAAGGACCGTATCGGGTCGCGCCTTGCCTGCCTGCTTAAAAACCGTACCCCCAACGGATCTTCCACGGTCAAACCGATCAATAACGCGCTCAATTTCGACCTTGGTATTTTTGCCCCGAATGCAAAGTGGACCGATACCCTCCCCGTCACCGACGACGTGCCCTGGAAACGGACCTTTGACTGCGACAGGTGGGGGAAAAGGACCGGCGTGATCTTCGCCCTGAGCTCCCTCAGGGGAGTCGGCTATAGTGTCCATAACCACGACGACGTCTTCGAGGGGTGCCGGTATATTTTTGACCTGCTCAATACCTCCAACAACATTCTCGGCACCGAAACCATCTACCGCCTCAACCGCACGCTCTTTACTCCCGAGGGTGAAATCGCCCCCGAGGCGTTTCCCGTCGTTCAGCTCTTCTCACGGATCGGGGCCTTCTCCCGCATCAAAGATTCGCTGCGGCTTTCCGCGGTAACGGGGGTGCGGGTGTACAAGGAGCTGGCCCGCATCGTGGGGGTTGACATCGATTCGATCATATCGTTCGGTAAAAAAGTTCCTCTTTCCGACAGCATGTTCTCGGTCGCTCTCGGAGCCCTCGAAATGAAGCTCTACGAGCAGCTGCACCTGTTCAATGTTCTTTACAACAATGATATCATCGAACGGCCCGCCGACCACCCGTCGCTGGTCATCGAATCGATCACCCTCAACGGCGACACCGTGGCATGCGCCGATACGATAAGGCGGTACCATCCCTTCTCCGACATCAATTCGCTGCGGACGACCTGGCTCGGGTTGCACCTGCGCCTCGTCAGCAACAGGGCCGACGGTCTTTCCGGATACGACGTCGCCTGGCCGTCCGACACGTCGATGGCGTCCCCGCCGCCATCCGACGGCGCGTTTTCCCCCGATGCCTATCCGGTCGACGGACCCATGCCCAATCTGGCCAAGAGCGGGACGACCGACGACGTCATCAGGCCCTTCAATGTCGATGCGTCAAGTAAGAAGCGGACAAATTACGGCATCTGGAACAACGTGCTGCGGCTCGACCTCTCGAAACTCTCGGGCGGCGCCGACCCTGAAATCGTCGATGTGACGATCGCCTGCATCGGTGAATGCAATGAGAAATTCACCGGCGCCCGCGACGGAAAATCGCTCCATAAATTCCTGTCGATCGGGCTCCTCAAGAAGGCGGGGGTGAAGGTCGTAAACGGCTTCTTCACTCACTACGAGCGCTACCTGCGCAGCGTGCCGCCCGATCTCACGCTCTGCGGGGGAGGGTCCGGGAGCAATGTCAACCCCGCCGGTGCGGATATGATGCGTTCCGACAGTACCCCGGTGAGAGAAGTCGATTTCGCGGATTGGTGAATCCCCGGCGAGCGCATTCACCGGAGCTTGCTCCGGGCTCCTTCGATTCAGAAGCGGTACCCCGCCGTCATGCCGAACGACTGCTGCGACAGGTAGAAGTCAAACGACGTCCGTGAGATGAAAACGCCCGCCCCGCCGGTGAAAAAGTTGGTGTTCTTGAACGAAGTCATTCCCTCCAGAATAGTCTTTGGCTGCCGGGCGTAACCGAGCCTTACGGCGAACATGTTTTTTATCATCGCGGCAATGCCGCCGCGGAATACGAACGTGTTCTTGACCTTCCGGTCGAACAAACCGAGCAGTTCCAGGTCGACGGGACAGCTCAGATGCAGCGCTGTACCAACTTCGACATTGTAGACAATGCCGACAAGCAGCGTGCGGTATCGCCCGGTAAGCCACCCTTTCGAGGAATGTTCTTTGTCGACAAGGGTATAGCTTCGTTCGACGGTCGCAACGGTGTCGTTGCCGATAAGCGAATCGCCGGCCTTGGAATCCGCTGCAACACGGCGGGGCCGCTCTTTCTCCCATGAATACCCGGCGATAGTGCGCATGACAAGTCCGAAATCGAGATGCTCGATGAAGTTCGGCTGAAAAAAACCGATATCGACGATGAGCCGTTTCGCAGCGGTTTTCCGCTGATACGACGTATCCGAACTGTCGGTCGTCGAGTGATAAACGGCATTTCCCACGCTGTCGATGAGAAACAACTCGCGCGGCAGGAACACCGCTTCGCTGCGCGCGGCAGTCATCCATTCGTACCTCACATTGATCCCGAAATCGACCTCGCCCTGCACGTCGCTGTTTTCAAACAGCACACCGGAGAGGTTCAGCGCCACTTCGTGCTGAGAGAGGGGACCCTCTCCGGATAGATAGCGGTAATATCCGCCGAGCGCCCCGTTCCCGTTTGCGTACCCTAGTGCAAAGGGAACGATATGCCTGTTGAAAAGCGAATCGCGGCCATACCCCGCCGCAACCGCTCCGCGGCCGTTTTTTATGGAAGCATAGAGCAGCGCCGGATTATGCAACCCTGTAGTGATATCGCCGGGAAGGGCGGCTCCGGCATCGCCGAGGCTCTTGAGCTGCGCACTGGAAAAACTGCGCTGTGCCATGAAGGCATAATCGAGATCCACGGCAGCGGCCATTCGGACCGGCGTCGCAAGCAGTAAACAGAAAAGCAGCTTTTTCACCGTTCGCTCCCACCATTGCCGTAGCGGTTCCATTGCGCCCTACGCTTCACTTCCGTGAAAAAAATCCGCCGACACGCCATCGTCGTCGTCCCCCGCCTCCGCGAAGAAATTCCCGAACAGGTTGCCGCGGCCCCCTTCTTCGTCGCCGGGAACGATCAGTTCCCCCGTCTCGTCTTCAAGAATGCTTGCTTCACGATAATCAATGTCGCCCGGCGTTTCATCGACGTCCGGATCGAAACCCTGCGGTGTGAGGACCCACCCCGATGCGCCGGAGCCGCATCCGTTGTTGTAGTCGTCACCGTCGGGATCGGCGAATGTGACGGCGACCGCTCCGACGCCGTCGAGCAGGGAACAGCCGCCGGCAACGCCGTTGTCTCTTATGACAAACCGGGTAGCCGGGGCGCGGGAAGCCTTGCCGCTTCCCCCATGCGCCTGCTGTAGCGCCTGCACGATGGCATATGGTTTTCCTGTGCCGTATACAAGATTCCGCTCGACGATACCGGTGGTCCCCGGATCGATGAGAATACCGGCAACCGGCGGATCATCGCCGCCCGACGGGGAGCTGCAATTGACAAAAGTATTACGTTCGATGAAGCAGTTCGACGACGCTCCCCCCACCCGGATCGCCCCGCCGCCGCAGCGGACCAGGCAGTTGTCGGCGACGGTATGCCCCCTGCCGTGCACCGCGATCCCGCGAAGGCAGTCGATAATCCGGTTTCCTTCGACCGTACAGTCGAGTTCCGATTGCACCGACAGCGCATCGCAGGGGCACCCTTCGACCACGTTTCCCCGTGCCAGCGTATCGCCGCTTTTGATGAGGATTCCCCCGTGCGAACAGTTCCGGACGGTATTGTACTCGACAATGTGCCCGCAGCGGACGGCTCCCGATTCTTCGCCGCCGATCAGGATGCCGTACCCGTAATTGACAAATCGGTTATGTCGGATCAGGCTGTTGACGATAGGGTTACCCGACGCGGCGTCACCCTGCGCGATCATCAGGCCGATCGAGGCGTTTTTCGGGGCAATCGCTTCGTGTTCCTCCCGCGGTGCGTGTTCGAAGCTGCAGTTCTCCACGATGTTGCAGCAGCCGCCGGCGCCGCCGATATAGAGCGCGCAGGCGGCCTCTTTACGCACGCCGCAGTTGATGAACCGGAGGGCGTCGAACCGGTTTCTGCTGCACTTCCCGATCACCGAAACCGCCCCGTAGGGCGCATCGGCAAAGGTAAGCCCCGAGACGACAAGGTCGGAAGCGTCGTAGAAATACCAGCAGGCGGAAGTAATGGTGACCGCTGCATCGGGCGCAGCGAGAATATGAATGGGCCGGCGCGCGGTACCGCTCACCTGAATGTTGCAGTCGGAAGCGTAGTCGCCTGCCGAAAGAACGAGCGCCTGCCCCGGTTTGACCCGTTCAAGTCCTTTTTCGATCGAGGAGTACGGCTGTTCAAAAGAGCCGTGTCCTTCATCGGCGGCAGTCGGATTTATCCAGATCAGATCGGGGTTGTCGTGATGGAGTTGCATGAAATCAATCGAAAGATCCGGAAATCAGGGAGAGGGCGGGTCGTCGACCTTTGCTTTATCCGCCGCGTCACGCTTCCCCTTCTTCTCTTTTTTCCCTTTATTTTTTAAATAATTCGCGACAGTGCTCACCACATCGGGCGCAAGCGACATGATCTTGTTCATGATCGGATCTGAGGGGGTCAGGGGCTGTACCTGTACCTTCTCGCCGGTTACCACGATAAACGCTACCGGTGTGATGTTGATGCCGCCTCCGGTACCTGCACCGCTGCCTGAGGTATCGCCTTTTCCCGCACCGCCCGCGGCAAACCCGATCGAAATACGCGAAACCGGTATCAGCGTCACCTCCCCGGCAATAATGGGTTCACCGATAACCGTCTCGGTTTTCGCGATATACTGCATCTGGTCAAGCGCGGTCTTGATGATGTCGGCTAGCGCCATTGCTTCTCCCTGGTACGATGACCGTCCGTTTTCGTAAAAATAGTTCATTACCTTCTCAATTGCACCATCGGGCAATACCGCGCCTGCGGCGCACCCCTGCCATATCAATAATAATGTGGTTTAGGCAGTGTCGGGGTGTTGTTGCTTCTCCCGGTGCCGCTGTTTACCATAGCGGCAAGATCAGACCGTACCCTCGCAATCCGGCGGCGGATATGATATTTTTATGGACAACACGTTAAAGGGAGTTTGAAATATGGATATCAAAGTCGTACTCGAAAAAGACGAAGACGGATATTATATCGCCACGGTTCCGGCATTGCCCGGCTGCATCTCACAGGGCAAGACAGAAAAGCAGGCACTGAAGAATATCAGGGAAGCTATAGAGTTGCACGTGCGCACGCTTGCAGAGGACGGATTGCCGCTCAGCGGTAAAAAGGGTGGCAAAGAGGCACTGGTATCGGTGTCGTTATGAGCGGAAAGCTTCCGGTCGTCTCCGGCCAGCAGCTTATAAAAGCATTCGGCGAAATCGGTTATTACGTACGTTCGCAGCAAGGCTCTCATATCCATTTGCGGCACCCTATTCGACCGCCGCTAACCGTTCCCAATCATCGGGAGATAGCGCGGGGGACGCTTCGTGCGATTATCCGGCAGGCGGGGCTGTCGCCCGATTCGTTCGCGGAACTTCTTAAAAAGTGAATCTGCTATTTCCTGCGGCTAACAAAAAGTCACGATAATTGCACCATCGGGCAGTGCAGCAGGTGGCGGAAGAATCCGACAATCCGCCAGCGTAAGAGCGGGTGTTGACATTTTCCGGTAACGCTTTTTTGCCGGGATTGGTGAAAAAGCTTGCGATTGAACCGATATTGTTGTAAATCGTTTGCATATCATCCGCTGATCAATAGCTGAACAAAATTCCCGGTTTGTTTTCATAGGAAGGGCTGCATCACCTATGCCGCAACAAGCCATTAATCCCGATGTAATCTGCCAACAGGCCATTCGGGCGAAGCTGAACGTCTACCAGGCGAAGGAGCGCTTCGAAAGCGTGCTCAAGGCGTACAACGATCAGGTCGACAATCTCGTCAATCTCGTCGCAATGATGAAAAGCAGGATCATAGAACTTGAGGGGGAGAAGGGGGAGAAGGGGGAGAAGGGCGAGGGGCGGAATGATATAAAGAGCATTGCAAAACGATAAATCATGTTCGAATCGATTCATAGCATCGGTTACAGGCAGAATTTATTGCAGTCCTTTTTATTAACGGTTCAGGTGAATTAAACAGGATTTCCTTTAATCCGGCTTAAACCATTATCACAATATCTCGATTCCATTCCAAGGAGGTAACTTATGGCTAATATCAATGTAAGCAGTGACTGGGGTACAGACAATGACGTCCGATCATTGAATGTTGACGGCGGGAGCAACAATCCGGGGGCACTTGCAATCAGCCGGGACAGGGTAGGGGTAGGAGCACTCACACCAGTCGCCAAATTGCATATAAACGGGGGAAACTCCGATGTCAAATTGCGAATAGACACCACGAACGCCGATCCTTCCATCGGATTTACAACACTCGGCCAGATAGATTGGGCGGTCGGAGTGGACTACTCCGATGCGGGCAAATTGCAGGTATGTGCAAGCCAGCTTATCGACACAAACGCGAAGCTGACGATAACTACCGGGGGTAATGTCGGTATAGGTGAATCAAGCCCCAGCGCGAAACTGGATATAGTCCACTCGGGATCGGGGTCCCGCGGTATCGAGGTCAGCAGCGGAAGCGATGCGATGGACGGGGTCGTTATCATCGCAAACAGGATTTCGGCCTATGAGTTGGCATTACTTGTTTTCAACCAGACGAAGGAGGGTGGTTGCCGGAACACTCCCCCCGTGCCTTTACCGCGCAGCGGGACTCGATTACCGATGCACGGCATTTCCGTGTTTGACCCGGCGGGCGGTATGCGCTATTTTTTACCATCACCTGACCCTGAAAAGGGAGCTTATGCATCGGATACGACACCGCCGCCCCATTTCTATTTCTTCAATCGCCGCCATTACCGCATCGGTTCTCCTGCTTGCCGTGGCTCACCCCCTGCCCGCACAGCTTATCGTTTCAGAACTCTACCGTGACCCTACCGGGGCCGAAACCGCCCTCGGGGGCGGCAAAAGCCATGAGTTCGTCGAGATCGCCAATCTCGGACCTGATTCCCTTGCACTCGACTCCCTTTTCATCTCCAACGGTCTCGAAGCCGACTCGATTGTTCCGGTGCGGGACACGCTTTTGGGACATGGACTGTGCCTTTACGGCAGCCGCGCGATCGCTCCGGGAGCCGTCGCGCTCATTCTCGATCCCGATTACCGCAGCGCAATCGCCGAAGATACCTCCCGCCGGTTTTCACTACCCGCGGGGACGGTGCTGCTTCAGTGCGGTGACGGGGAGTTCGGATCGGGCGGTCTGGCGGCCGATCACGGGGTGATTGTGTACCGGGGCATGAAAAGCCGCATTGATACGATTCTTTGCAGTGCCGTCGATCCGGGTACTGTTCCGGGGGAACCGGCCGGTGGTAAGATCACGCTTTCCGAACCGGTCAACCGGGAGGGCTTGTCACTTGTCGCCGCAGCCGTGCTGTCGGACCGGCCCGTATTTGACTATGGCGACGGCATACTTTCTCCGGGTCGGCTCGAACCGTTGCGCGACGGATGGCTTGTTGAATCGCGGCTTTCCGCCTTTGACCGCACCGCCGGAAGCGTCGGCTGTTCCGTCCTCGTGCAGTGCGCGTCGCACCACTTCGAGGGAGCGCTCCCGTGGAGGCTCGAAACCCTTCGAGACGGAAAGCGGCGCACTGTTCAAACGGGAACCATTGCCTGCTCCGGCAGCCGTGGCGGCGCTGACCTCCGGATAACGGTCGACAGCTTGGAGCTGCGCTTCGTACTGCTTGTCGATGAGAACCCCTCCTGGGGCATCGACCTCTCGGCAGTCTGGCTGCCGGCGTTGTCGCTGCGCATCACCGAGATCTTTCCCAAAGCCTCCGCCGGTACGCCGGAATGGTTCGAGATAAGCAACACGAGCGCCATGCCGGTCAGCCTGAGAAACTGGCGGTTCGGCAACGGTGAAGACACGGCGGCATTGACGGAAACAGGTTTCCGCCTCGAACCGGGCGCCTACGCGGTCGTCACGAAAGACGCGGCGGCGTTTTCAACCGCCTTTCCCGGGGTGCGCGGCGTGATCGCGCCGCCCGTCTGGCACACGCTTGACAATACAAGAGACACCCTCATGCTGTTCGATGCAACGGGTGTGCCGCGCGAAACGATCTGCTACGATGCACGGTGGTTCGACTCGTGGCCTTACGTGCCGCTCGAACGCAACGGCGGCGACGACGGCTGCAGCCCTTCGAGCTGGTGCGTCGCCGCACGGGCCACACCCGGGCAGCCGAACGCAGCGCTCTACTGGCGAAATACCACCGTGCCGTCGCTCGACATCGGTCCGGTGCCGTTTACTCCCGACAATGACGGCGTCGGCGACAAGCTTGCCATACGGCTTGCCCTCACCGCCGCGGCGACGGTCGCCATCGACATCTACGGATTCGACGGCAGGGTTGTCAAGCGTTTTTCCGGCATGCCCCAGGAGGTCTATTACTGGGACGGCCGCGGCAACGGCGGCGACGCGCCGCCCGGCCCCTTTTTCGTGGTTGCGGAGATCAAACAGGGAAACAAGATGCAGCGTATCAGAAAGAAGGGTATTCTGTGGCGAAAATAATCCGCGACCTTTCCGCCCTTTTTCTTCTCGCCGCCGCCGGCGCCGGTGCGGCGCTGCATGAGCCTTTTCCGCAGGGGTATGCAATGGGGAACCTCGGCACGATCATCACTCCCGACGGCCCCGGCGGCCGTCTGCCCCTTTATCCCGCGGTTTTTTTAGGCGATTCACTTACCGTTGGAGTCGCCGCCTCGGTGACCACCTACTACGACGACATGGACAATTTCGGCGACCGGCATCTTGCCACGGTGGCGGGCGGGGGCTGGTTAGTCTTCAGGCGCTTCGGCTTTAAGACAGGCATATCGCATTTCGACGCGCTCGGCGCCTATCGGGAGCAGTCGGGATACATTTCCTGCGCTGCGCTGCTTTTCCGGGGCATCCGTATCGGGGCGGAACTCCTCGGCACGCGGCTTCTGCTTGCTTCGTCGGATAATGAGGCGAAGACGCTGGGAGAGGCGGGGTTTTCACTCCTGGCGCCGATGAAGATTCTCATCTGCGCCGTCTCGATAGATCATCTGCCGGTCAAACCGACCCGCACCGACGGGGCCGATCCGCCGCTTCATCTGCGATGCGGCATTCATACCATTGCCCACTCCTTCGGCGCTCAGGGTGTGCGGATCGATATTACTCCGCACTACGAACATCCCGTCAGCATCGCCATCGGGCAGGAGTTCAGGTTTTCACGGTATATTGCGCTGCACGGCGCAATCGCCAATAATCCCCTCTTTATCGCCGTAGGCGTTGCGGTCTTCTGGGGCAGCGGTTGCGCTTCGGCGGCACTGGTCAATCATCCCGTTCTTGGCTGGTCGCGCGGTTTCGGCGCTGAATACGGATGGAATCCGTCGCGACATGAAAAAACAGCGGGTAATTGATACCGGCAGGAGGCGCGGTAGATATTTTTATCACTACTGAATCGTGCCCTACGACATAGAGACGATACTTAACCATCACCAACTTTCCATAAGGAGCAGCTATGAATCGGATGTACGGAGCGGCCGTTGCGTTTTCTGCGGCCATCGTTCTATGGGGATGCAACAAACCGGCCGTTGAAGAAAAGGGCCCGGTCAACCTCGCCACCACAACGGATACGGTAAGTTATATGATAGGAAACGATATCGCCCGATCGCTGAAAAACGTCAAGGACGACATCGTCCTCGATATCGTTCTCGCCGGTATAAGAGATCAGCTTGCCGGCAACCCGCCGCGCTTCTCCGCCGAGCAGGAGCGGTTCATCATGGAGGCCTTCAGTATGCAGATGCAACAGAAACACATGGCAAAATCGGAAGATAAAGCCGCCAAGAACCTGAAGGAAGCGAAGGCTTTCCTGGAGGAGAACGGAAAGAAACCGGGCGTGGTCACCACGAAAAGCGGCCTGCAGTATATCATCCTCAAGGAGGGCGAAGGACCCATCCCTCCCGATTCTTCAAATGTCAAGGTTAATTACGAGGGGACCCTGTTAAGCGGAAAAATTTTCGACAGTTCGATAAAACGGGGTAAACCTGCGATATTCAAGACCCATCAGGTCATCGCGGGATGGACGGAGGCACTCAAACTGATGAAAGTGGGAAGCAAGTATAAACTCTTCGTTCCCCCCGACCTCGCCTACGGCCGGCGCGGCATGCCGCATGATATCGGCCCCAATGTGATGCTCATTTTCGAAGTCGAGCTCCTCGGAATCGAGAAGTAGCGTTCGAAAAAGCCGTCAACGCAGAAGGGGCGGCGGTCGGGCCGTCCCTTTCTCTTATCCGGAAAAAAACTTACCCATGCTCCATGTCTACTGTTACGGAATGGTCTCTCCCAGCACCGTGTATATTCTCGATACCAAATTCGCTTTTCCCCGGCCCAACGGATATGCCGAAACCGGCCGGACGATTCCCTCAATCGGCGGCGAGGCCGCTAATTCGGCAATAATTCTCGCCAAACTTGGAGTCCGCACGAAACTCGACGGCAATTGGCTCGACAGCAAACGGGCGTCAAAGGTGCTTCGGCTGCTCACGACCTACGGCATCGACACGAGCCGTCTGAGAACCTTGCCGCATCACGGCACGGAGGAAATCGTCATTGCCGACGCGACCTCACGCACCATCTTCGGAAATTACGCGGCCTTCCACTGTGGAGAGCGGCAATGGAACGAACCAAACGGAGCGGATATCAAAAACGCCGACTTTGTCGCGCTCGATCCCTACTTCCGGGAGGAGTCGATCGACTGCGCAAACCTTTGCATCAAGCACAGCACTCCCTACGTCACGCTCGACTGCCCGTACGACGGTTTCATTGCGCAGCACGCCGCGGCGGTGGTCGTTTCCCATGAATTGCGGAACCGGCTTTATCTCGGCCGCGATCTGCATACGGTCTTCAGACACTACCTGCGCCGCTGCACCGGCCTTGTCATTTTCACCTTCGGAAGCGAGGAGTTGTGGTACGGCCGTCGCGGCATGCGGATGCGCAAATACCGGCCTTATCAGATCACCCCCGTGGATACGTGCGGAGCGGGTGATTCTTTCCGGGCGGGAATACTCTACAGCCTGCTCACGGGATGGAACGATGCGCGGACAATCGATTTCGCCGCGGCGGTTGCGGCATGCGTCTGCCTCACCACTCCCCACACGCTCAATGCGCCGGGATTGGAAGGGGTTGAGGATTTCATGCGGAGGAACAGGCGGCCGTCATGATGCACGCCGCCGAGTAATTGCCGCCGCTCACTGCAAGAAAAAGGATATCCCCGCCGTAAGGGCCGCCTGTCTGCACCCATTGAGCGTTTACCGCATGAAGGTAGAACACTACCAGCCATATACCGGGAATGAATGATCTTTTAACCATGGCAGCCCCCTTGAATTATAAATATACCGATAAATGGTTAAAAAGCAATCGAAATCGAACCATTTCATTGCACGGATGAACGGTATTACGATCGGCAAAACTTGAGGCGTGGGCTCAACCGATTTCGTGGCTGGGCAACCGGAAAATTATATTCTCTTGGGGTGATTACAAACCAAAAGAGTGACTGTCGGTGCCCATGGTGCAGCGCCGTAATTTAATCTATAATTATGAAACTAAACCATCAGCGAAAATCGCTGATTAATAGATAACTATTCTTACTTTCTTTAATTTCCGAACACGATGTTCGGATCATCAGGTGCCGAATTATAAATGCAGTTTCTGCTAACGTGCTCGGGCACGGCCGAAGTTGCCCGGAGCAAATGCGAAGGGCAATTTTGTGGAGCGACCGCGAAGCCGGCCTGCCCGTGTTGGTTGACGTTACGATCCAGCATATTTTCATTCAAGCGCGTGCCTATAAATATCCATCAGTATTTTCTTATTCGAAAATTAAGTCAAAAAAAGGTGTTCCGACATCCGTTTTTTGACATCTTGAGTCAGGCGCACTTGAAGAGCCTGATCATCCCAGGGAGAATCGGTAAGAAATTGTTGAATGGATTCGTACTCGCAG
>JAFGIW010000064.1 GCA_016929415.1 Chitinispirillaceae bacterium
CCGGCGTGCGCCTCGATGACGCCGTGAGCGGTGAGGTTTATCTCATGCATCGAATTTCCCCCGCAGAATCGGCCGGAGCCGCTCAAACACCCGCGCAAGCGCCGCCACGTTTCCGGGAAGTCGCGCTTCGGTCAATTGAATCGCGTCACTGCGGGGACGATAGAGCGGGAAATCGTTGCTTTCGTCGCTGTCGGCTTCCGCGATTTCCCTGAGCCGCTCGACCGTTTCGGCGCCGAAGTCGCCTTCCGGATCGTCCGCCGCTTCAAACCAGACCGCGGGAGCATGTTCGCAGACCTTATGTTCGAGCATCTCCCGCAGAATTATCAGGAGCCATTGCCGGCCGGTTGCCGCGGTGAAATGTTCGGGCGCCTCCCATTTCCCGGCTGAAGCGCTGCCGTCCTTCCAATGAACCGCGACGGTCGTTATCGCCGTAGCGCCCTTCAATGCGAAAAGAAACGCATACAACCACAGGTCCAGGTTGTCGGTTTTCCGTTTTTCTTTCCCGCCGCCGCCGAGTTTGACGATGAGTAACGGCCGCTGCGGATCGTCCGGCTTCAGCACCGCCGGTAGCTGCATGCCGATAAGGTAGCGGTAACGGTCATCCGCGGCGATCTCGAAATCTGCCGTTACGCCGTCGTCGCGAAGATTAAGGTCGGTATCGATATGAAGCGAGCAGCGATCGAACCGGCGGGAAATAGCGGCGACACTCTCGGCCATCCCGTCCGCCCATTGCAGCAGCGTATCGAATTCAAGCCGGGTGAAATCGCCTTCCGGTGCATTCCCCCCGGCACACATCCGCTTGTAATGGAGCGCGGCAATCTCACGGGCCTTTATTGACAGGGTTTCCGATGAATTCCCCGTCTCCCTGTTTTCCGGGAACGCCGCCTTCAACACCGCGGTGAGTATGCGGCTTTTAAGCGCAAAGAGCGACAGGAATCCGCTTTCGAGCGGTTCGTCGGTGGCGGACATCGTCTCATCCGCCTCCTCATTACGCAATCCGAGCGACCGGATGAGGTGATATTCGAGCGGGTTTTCAAGAAACTTCCTGATATCATTGACCGTCGTGCGCAGCGATGAAGCAAATGGCACCCCCTCATGCGCGTACTCCCCGGTTTCGAAATACTCCGGCAGCCGGTGTCTGCCGCGGGGAGAAGCGCTTTTGGCGAGCACGGCAAGCCGCGCTGTTTCCGGGTCCCAGCGGCGGACCTCCGTATCGACATCAACCGAATCATGAGCGACGAGTGCAATGACGTTCGAATCCGCCGGTCCCTTCGCAACGTCGGGAAGCGTGATTCCCGCAACCGCGGCCATTTCAAGCACGACATTCGACGGCTGCAGCACCCGGTCGCGCAGGATGTCCATTCCCTGATACGAGATGACGATCCGCTCCCGCGCCGCGCAGACCAGTTCGAGAAATGCGTAACGATTATCGCGCACCGGATCGGAATCTCCGATGATGCGTTTTCCCGACAGCAGATTGATCGGCGCGGCGATCGAATATCCCGGGAACGAATCCGCGTCCATCCCGAGGATGAAAATCATCCTGTGCGGCAGTATATACCCCGAACGCAGCGGCGCGAAGGTGAGGCGGCCCGTCCACGCCGCCGCGCTCCCCGGAAGCTCTTCGGGGAGCGCGGAAAGTGCGATTGCCCGGAACTCCTCGAACGGAAGCGTCCCGCGGCCCGCCGCCTGCTCCTGAAGGCCCATCCGCCCAAGCGCACCGGTAAATTCCCTCCTGCAATGCTCCTCTTCCGCGGCCTCGGTGAAAATCCACGCATCCGCAAGCTCCAGAAACGCACCGGCAAGCTTCGCCGGTCCGGCGTTCGCGCAAAGACGCCGAAATCCCCTGCATCCCGTTGCCAGCCCTTCGACGGCGGCGCAATAGCGCTCGACCAGTTCCTTGTCCGATGTGTCAAAGTCGCGAAACGGCGCCGGTTCCACGCCTTCGACGGCGTTAAGCCGCAGCCCGAGCGCCACCGGGGATGCCGCCAGCGGCCCGAGGAGAAGCTGCGCGATGCCGAGCTGAAACGTATGGGCATCCGTGGAAACCGCTTCGTGGTCCCCCATCTCCCCGCGGTGAGCGGCGTCGTACCCCCGGAAGGAGCCGAGCTTCATCGCCCAGGTTTCCCAGATATCAATTTCATCCCGCGACATCCCCCGTGCCGCGCACACGACGTCGTTGCGCAGGAGCGAGAATACCCGCGCCCGGGTAAAGTCTCCGCCGCAAAGCGAGCAGAGATCCATGATCGCACGGCTGAATTGACTCCGCCCCGCATCCACCCCGAGTATGGTATAGGGAATATATCCCGGTTCATCCCGCCGCATTGCCCCGAACACTTTGTGAATAAACGGCAGATACTTCCCCGGATCAGGCAGATATACCGCGATATCATCGAACATGAGTCCCTTATTGTCATGCAGCAGATCCAGGAGATTTTCGCGCAACGTCTCCACTTCGCGTCCGGGCTCAGGGGCAGCAAGAAAGCGGATCGATCGGTCGTCCTCATGCGCCGCTCCGGCGCAAAGAGCGTCATCCCGCAGTAACAGCGACCGCTGCAGCGCCTGCAATCTGCTCATGGCGCGTTCCTCCGGCATGTCCGGCCGCAGATAATCGAAGTCGTACTGCGCCGCCTGACACCAGAGCGCGATGCTCTCCTTGCCGCTGCTCCCCCAGAGTTCAAGGAGACGGTGCTCGGGAGTCCGATAGGCCGCTCCCAGTTCCTCCCTGTTGTAATCGTCGCCGCTCATCTTCGCGATCGGAGGATCGTGCGTGCCGCCGGCAAGCGACCACTTCCTCCTCCCCCGCCCCCCGCGCGTCGTATCGACGTCCTCCCAGAACTCCGCGCAGGGATTGACAAGGAAGACATGGATATCGCGATCCTGCGACATTTCCAGGAGCAGGTTGCGGTGAAAGTGGCTGATTTTCGATAAAAGAAACAGAAGTATCGGGGGGCCGTCATACTTCCACGCATGCCCACCCGCCCCTGTCTCGTGTCGCAGATGGTAGAGTTGCGGCAGCGTCAGATAACGCCGATCACCCCTCTCCCCCGGAAATGCACTACTCCTGCAAAGCAATCCGCCGTCGCCGAACAGCTTCGTATAAATATCGCGCTGCCAGATCTCGTTCTCCTGCACCCGTTCGCGCGAAGCCTCATCCTTAATCTTCCCGGTAAAGTAGGATTTCCCCTCGATCCAGGTTCTGTCCGCGCCCTCCACCCTCCATCCGCCGCGCCGCCCGCGACCGGGGTCCCAGACCCCCGGCCGGTTGTACTCGTATTCGAGCAGCAAACGCGCGATCTCCCCCGCGAGCTGGACACGCTTGACCGGATCGATCGTATTCCGCTCATTATCGCACAGATACTTCCTTAACAAACCGTACTTCGCGTCCCTTATCCGTTCTTCGTCAAGCATGGCGCAGACGATCTGCTGCAGCGCCCCCTTTCGGAGAAACTCCATGTCCGCATCGGGCCGCAGGGCTTCCCAGAGCATCGCCTCGATCGTCACCGTACGGGGAGCGACCACGCACCCGAACTTCTCCATGAGACGCAGCTTCAGCCACTTGCCGACGGCATAGTTCGGAACAACGAACCACGGGGAGAGGAAGGGGTCGGTCCAGAGGGCGCGGACCGTGGAGACCAGCGGGTCGAGCAGACGGCGCGCGTCAGGGGCGAAGGTGAGATGGAGCATGGGAAAAAGAAAAGGATGAAGGAGGAAGAATGAAGGAGGAAGAATTGAAAATCATATGTGCGGTCCGAATCATTTGATGGTTACGAGGGAGACGACTCACAACAGCCCACACCCTCGCGACCCCTTAAAAATATAAATCATGATCCTCTTTAGCCGCATCGTATACCATGGTCGCCGGGACGTGATGCATTTCGATCCGGTAAAGGTACCCGGCTTTTTCCCGGTTACCGGTATTGCCTGCAGCGGTAACGACCTCATCCCAATCGGTAATCGTAGACGGATAGGAATTATAATCCTTACCCCGGCAAAAATCCTTTGTCGTTCCCCCGCGGCACGCGTACGCAAGATCCTGCAGCATGGCTTTGCGCAGCGAATCCGCCGTTGCCCGCACATTGTCGTAATCAGTTTCCACGGGTGTCCGCCGGTATTTAATCTCCCACCAGGTCGCTTCGGAATTGCGAAGGAATTCAATCCTCTGCGGAAGCTCATCGACGATCCTCCAGTCGAACCCGTGAGCGACAAAAACCTCCCGGTCCGCCCGGGCGAACAGGTGAATGTTGTATGCTTCCTGCAGATAAATTCCCACCGGCATGGTCGGTTCGAGCACCTCCTTTTCAGGAATCTCCAGAACGACTTCACCAATCGATCGCGTGCCGACCGGCTGACCCAATCCGGTCAATGAAACGGTGTCTGTGCGGCTGTTCATTGCGTGTATCTCCTCCGAATCAGTGAATGTGACGGCAATAACGATAATATAATATTATTTGGAACTGAATGATGCCGGTCCGGGAACAAAAAGTTGAAGCCAAGGGAGAAAAATTATAAGAGCAGGACTATTTTTACCATGCTCAGGACTTTTTTTACTAAATTCATGACCATAATTGATCTGGCCTGGATAAAAAAATATATGCCCGTGTATTTATGAAAACAGCAAACTCAGGATAAAGTATCGCCGTTTACCATTCGACGGGATTCAGGTCATTGGACAGGGCAACCGCAGCCGTATGAGTAGTATTTTAAAGCCGGATTATGCCCATAAAAATAATATCGTCGTTGAAAGTGTCGAACTACGGCCGGACAATGTATTTCAATGCGGCTGTTGCAACGAATTATGAGGCCATTTATTGCTTTTTCAACAATAATCAAACTATATTCACCTCCTTACGTACCATATAGTCACTTTTTTTCTCGAACAAAGGAGAACCCTGTGATCAAGAAATCATGCGTTTCAGCCGTTATGGGAATCGTCTTTTCCGCATGGGCTTCGAAAGCCTCGGTTACCGAAGTGGACGCGGTATCTCAGGCAACGGTGCGGAATAACCTGAAATTCAATCTCCCTATATACGTCACCTCGGATTCCGCGATTATCACATGGACCATTACCAAGGGCTCCAGCGGCAATCATGAACTCTCGTGGGGAGAAGCCTCCGCCGATTTGACATCAAGAGCCGTTACCTCCGAAGAACGATCAAATAAAACCGTTAAGCTTTCAGGATTGTCTCCCAATACCGCCTATAAAATCCGGCTGGAGGTGACCCATCCTCAAAATACGAAAACCCCCTGCGCCGACACCGCGACGATAACCACGAACCCCGGCACCTTCGCCGCGCGGCGTTCTTCGACAGAGAGCCGTATCCCCCCTGAACTCCGCGACCGTTTACTGCGGCTCGGCTCCTCCGCCATGCCGAACGACCGGGTAATCATCGCCGACTGCAAAGGCCGAACGCTCCTCGACCACACCGTCAGGGAAAACGAAAGGTCGGTTGCCCTGCCGTCCAGAACAAAAGGGGTCTATTTCCTGATATACCGGCGCCACGGGACTCTTTTGGATAAAAGACGGCTCGTGATCATTCAGCGGTGAGCGACCGGTAGTTTCTTTTTTTTTACGGTTATGCACCGATCTTCGGAAAAATGTAAGAATAACCGCTTTTTCACGCAGAAGTACCCTCCCGCCGAAGAGCGGCACGCCCCCCCCGGTCTTTCGAAGCTTCATCGAAGGAGAAAGGCCGTGACTCATTCCATTTTAATAACTGATCGATTATTTATAAACCGTCATCCCCGCGCATGTGGAGATCCGGAAAAAGTCCGCCACGCCCACCCCTCACAACAGCGTCTCCGCCAGTCTCCCTTCCGCCTTTTCGCAATACTCCTTCGAAATATCGATCCCGAGATATCGTCGGCCGAACCTCCGGGCTATCAATGATGTCGTCCCGACGCCGTTGAACGGATCGAGAACCGCGTCGCCCCGGAAGCTGAACAGTTTGATGACGCGTGCGACAAGCTCCTCGGGAAACATCGCCGGGTGGCCGAACTCCTTCATGTTTCTTTCCGGGGCAATGGACCATTTCGCGACAACCCATTTCTTGAATTCATCGGCGGTGATGTCGGCGTTTTCCCTTAATCCATCCTTTTTTAATGTACCTTTGCAGAACAATTCGATGAATTCCCATGTGTATTTTAAATAGGGATTACTTGGGCTTTTCCAACTTCCCCATGCGGTGTATTTGCAATTATAATTATTCTTCTCCCAGAGGATCTCGCCTTTCCATATCATCTTTTTTGACATAAAGAAATTGCTTATAACATGGTGGCTGGGGATATAATCGGAGAAAAGGGGTTGAATGTTGACAGCTATTCTGCCTCCATATTTGGTAACGCGAACGCATTCAGTGAAGATATCGAATAGTTTTGTAAAATAGTTTTCCCAATAATGGGCGTCGGCGTTTGCTTCGTAAGCAAGACCGAAATTGTAGGGCGGGGAGGTGAAGGTAAGATCGATACAATTATCGGGTAATTGTTTCAGCACCTCCAAACTGTCTCCACAGATGATTTTGTTTTCGAATTCCGGGGGTAGTTCGGTATTTTTTTCAGAAAAATCATTTCCATTAGTATAATAGTACTGATTCCGGTTCAGTTCTTTGGATTTTCTATCTTTTACCTTTCGTTCCTTATTGTATCCGATATAAACACGCTTGTTGCTTTTTAAACCGTAGCTTCTTATAGCCAGGATTTTATTTATCGCTTCATCCAGCCCGGAAGATAAAGAAGAAGAATTCAGATTAATTTTTATTTTATTAACATCGTCCCGAAAAGCCTGAATATCGAGTGTATTTAAAAAAACTGTCATTTGCCCGTCGGATAAATCATACGCTAACTCTCCTTCGGGATATTTGAGAAATAAATTTTTTAAGGCTGTCTCTTCTTTAAGCGACAACTTGCCGGGAATAGTCACAAAAATTTCCTTATAGCCGGTTTCCTTTTCGATCTCTTCGATACTTGAATTCAAGATAGTCTCCTTAATTTTCAATTGCCCGCTCTAAAATAGCGGAAGGCGCTTGAGGATGTAGTGTTATTCTATGATTAAAATAGATTCTTCCAATCTTTATATCCCATTCTTTCACCATCAGCCGATTTATACGTTTCCGTCACTTTTTGCTGTAAAATCTCCGGCCGTTTAAGACACGTTTCGGAATTTAAAAAACCCTTTAATGGATGAGCTGAAAAAGACACCCGCGGTTCGTGAATACGTCGGAATATACCGCGCGGACCGGTACACGGTAAACGCCGCGCAGCGCCCCCTCCGCTCCCGGGAAGTCATCGCGCAATGTTCCCGGTAACCGCGGAACGGTTATTCCGGCATTCGCATGAAGCTCTTTCGTGAAGTACGGTAAAAAGGTTGAATTGCGGTTTATAGGGGCTAAAGAGCTCTGTACCACCCGCCTCCGCCGAAGCCGGCTACGGCGCAGGCAGGCGTGACCCCCGGGCATCATCGGCGGCGGACAAGTGACTGCCGGCGGGGGGCACGTACGCAGCGGGTTGCGGAAATGGAAAAAGGAGAATGGTGAACGTCTTCTTCCTCTCCTGCGCAACCCGCTCCGTGCGTGCCCCCTGTAAATGTTCCATGCCCGTCGCAACCAGCGCCCGGGGGCTACGCGGAACAGAAGCCTTCAGCCGATAAACAATCCGCTGAAGGTCTTCCGGTTCACTACATAAAGCTGTGCGGGTCCGTTCAACTTGTCTGGAGAGCATTTTGCCGCACCGGAACAACGAACCGGGCCCCGGCGATAAACGCATCCTGTTTGAAACGGGCGATCCTTTATAGTAATTTCCCTCCGAACAGGGTAATCCCGCATCCCGGCGCCGGAGTTTCCCTGTCAGTCTTTCGCGATTGTGGAGAAGATACATGAACAGCCGAATCGCATCCCGTCGTTTTCACTTCCAATCGCGGGCAACGGCAGGTCTTATCCTGCTCGCCTGCGCCGCGCTTTCCGCCCGGAAACCCCGCGTGCTCGTGTTCACTAAAACCGCGGGGTGGGATCATGAAACACGGGTAGCGTCGGATTCGGTAATCCGCAATCTGGGTAAGCTCAATGGTTTCGATGTCGATACGACCGACGTCGCCGGTACCTGTTTCACCGACGCATCGCTGGCCGGCTACGCGGCGGTCTGCTTTATCAACACCACCGGTACGCTTTTCACCGCCGCGGAGAGGAATGCGTTTCAACGCTACCTGCGCGCGGGCGGCGGTTACGTCGGGATGCACGCGTCCACCGACTGCGAGTATGAATGGCCCTGGTATGGTGAAATGACCGGCGCCAATTTCAACGGCCATCCGTTCAATGTGGCAACGGCGAAGGTGGCGGTGCTCGATAAAAGCCACCCGTCAACGGAATTCATCACCGCCGATACGCTGACCCGTACGGACGAGTGGTATTTCTGGGGCCGGAACCCCGATTTCCGCAACAACCCGCTCATCGATCCTGCGGAAAACGACTCCATCCACGTGCTGATGGAACTCGTCGAGCCATCGATTCCCGGCTCGAAGCTCAGCCATTTCCACCCGATCTGCTGGTATCGGAATTTCGAGGGCGCCCGGGTCTGGTATTGCGGCTTCGGCCACTATCCGGAGACCTTCAATGACCCGCTGGTAAAGCAGATGCTCCTGGGCGGCATCCGGTATTCGGCGGGGATGACTGCAGTGAAAACCGCACCTCGCCCGGCGGCACCGAAACCATTTGTCCTTGCTGCGGGGGAATATAAAATGACGGTGTATGATATCCGCGGCAGGGTCGTCCGTTCATTCATACGTCCGGCAAGCGGCCCGCTGACGCCCGAACGGTTATTGGACATGGCGACAGGGAACCGGCGTGCGGCGGGCGCGGGGTGGTATCTGGTCGCGGCGGAACAGGGGGCGACGCGGATCGCCGCACGCGTCGTTTGCGGAAATGACGTGATCAATAAACGCCTGATCGGGCAGCGCTCTCCATAAAATATTCCGGCTGTTCAACGAAAATTTCCCAAGGCGGTGGTGCGGGAGTTCACCGCAAACGCAAACGCTTCGGGACAGATCGTGATCAAGTTCACGACCGTTACCGACAATGCCACGATCGAGGGGATCCAGATCATCGGGCGGTAACAGTTGTAAATATAACAAACGGAAAAGGGGCGGCCGGCGGGTGGCCCCTTTCCAATTGAATTTACCGCTGTATCGTCAAATGTGCGATGCCTACCCGTCTCGAGAAGTATTTTCTTCATCCCGACAATCGAAGGCACTGCGTTACGAATATGCACGCTATCAACTCCGTTCAACCGTTACGATTTAATGCGCTTATTCGGACATCGACGGGTCTGCTGATTGTTTTTTTTCTCCTCCTCACCTGCGCCTCCACCCCTATCCCCCCGTCCCCAAGCTTCAGCGATCTCACCCCTCTGGCTTGGAAACGATTTGTCGCGTACGTCTCCCCGGACCGCCAGAGTAAACCCGACACGGTCACTGTCTCATGGAATTTCACGGGCATGACGAAGCAATCCATCAAAGCTGAAGCGACGATTGATTCCGGGGCATCCCGGATACCGCTTCCGCAAGTACTGCAGGATGGCGACAACCGGGCGACTCTCCGGTGGGTACCCGGTGACGACACGGTCAATTTCAGCTATTTCGGAGAGAAAAAATGCCTTATCAGGCTCTCCGATACCCAGTCGGCAGTGACGATCGAGAGCGATTCCTTCACGATTCTCGGCTCTTTGCCCATGATTCTTCACTCCCCCCGGGGAGGGGAGACATTTTCCATGAACGATACGGTCCCCGTCAAATACCAAAGTAACGGCGACAGGATCAGTCAGATACGGGTCTTCTTTATGCATGATGAAATGGAAACCTGGAAAGAGATAATCGGCACGACGGGACGGACTGATGATGCTGATCCGCCCCTGCGGTCATTTACGACACTTTTCATCCCCCTTGCGTGGGATACCCTCATCACCAACCATCCCGACACGCCGGTCCGTTTCCTGCTGAAAGACTACAATTCTCCCCTGCCGAACAGTAGTATTGTATCGGGTGATATTACCCTGCAACCGTGAGTGCATAAGCGCAATGAAGCTGCCTGAAGCCGCGACGGTCAGACGTCGCACACATCGTAAATTACTACAAGCAACGGTACCGCTTTCCTGCGGCATCCTGGCGATCATCGCCGCCGCCGGGTGCGATTTCCCCTATTCGCCGCGGCGCCAGCCCGATCCGTATGTCAACGATACGGCGGCACCCCGTTGCGGTTTTTCGGGAAGCGGAAGTATCTATCCCGTCAATCCGTCGCAGCAGAGCTGCAATCCCTCCATCGCTCCGCGCGGAGAGTATTCGGGATGCATGCTCTTTCTGGGGTCCGACCGTCTGTCCGTAGCGGTCCCCGAATCGCTCTCCGCATACCGGGCAATCGACGTCGCCTCCCACGACCGCCTCAGCATCGTTGACACCGCCAATACGCTCAGGTGGTTCATTGTGCCGAGCGAACTTGAGGGCAGCGGCGAACTGCAGTGCCCGGAGTGGTCAAACCACCCCGACTATCTCTCCTGCCTCGTTGAACAGACCGGCAAGCAGTACAGCGGCCATGCGGTCAGGCTGTCGGATAAACGGCGGTTGAAGTTGTGCGACGGAGTGCTTGAAGAGCTCAGCACCCCGTACCTCTGGATCGGCGATTCGGTCGGCAGCGGAAACGCGGTCGAAATGCCGGGTTACGACGATGAAGGATTTGTCAACCGGGAAGACGTGGAGCGGTTTTTCGGAACGACGCGGGTAAAATTCGTCTACACGCTGCCCGGCGAATCGGGGATGCTTTACTTTGTCGATTACGCCCCCGATACCGGCCCCTCGCCGCAGCCACTTTCCAAGCCCGCCGGCGGGGAAAACTGGTACTGCGCAAGTCCGCTCGTTTCCCCCGACGGCGGCTGGGTGGCGTATCACTGCTTCACTAATCCGTCAAAGGGGCCGTACTACTCGTCGTATATCCAGCGACTGAAGCCCGGATCAACGCCGCGGCTCATTGCCGACGGCGCATCGGACCCGCACTGGTGGGTAGATCCGTTCACCGGCGACTATTACATCATCTATACCGTCATCTATGACGACTACTTTACCGAATATGATTTCACCGATTCGTCGGTGGGGCGGGGAAACCTCGCCGGTTGCACGCTGAAACGGCGTCTTACCGGCGCCTGGGCCGATGTCCCGGCCCATATGGGAACGCTTGCGGCTGATGCATCGAGCCCGCCCGACACCCTCATACGGCTGCCGTTCAAGGGAGGGCTGTCGGCTGACGGGTATTTTCTCTGTACCGCCTATAAATACGCCTACATCGCTAAACTGGCCGGGGAGTGATGTGGTGAAGCGGCGATACGGATTTATTGCACTTGTCATATTCGTCACCGCGGTACTCTCTATTATTTTGTTCACTGCCCGCCGCCCCCTTCTCTCCACTCTCACCGCCCCGCCGCCCTCTCCCTGGAACTGCATCGGCGGATGCGGGCTTGGAGGTTCCGGCGGCAGCGTCTCGCGGATTCGATGGATCGGCAGGGGGGTGCGGGGATACCTTCTCACCGCCGAGTGTCTTCCCCGGTTCTCCGCAGGCAGTGACTGGGGGAGCGCGCTCATTGCCCCCCGTATCGCGCTGCATCCCCGCTCGAATTGTGAAATCGGGCTTACCCTCCCTGCGGGGTTGAAAATCGCCGAAGTGCGGTATCAGGAAAATCTTCCCGACGAAGCACATGTTAACGGAGGTCCGGGCGACATCGCCGCCGATATCAACTACGCCTTCGGTCCCGGCGGTGCATTTTTTGTCATGACCGCGCTCACCGTTCCCACGGGAAACTACGACATCCGGCACGGCCCTGCGCAGGCTGAAAAGATACTGCCGAACGAACTGCAGATGGGACGCGGGGTATATGATGCGTCGATAAGACTCTCCTGGGCGCCCTCCCTGGAAAACGGCATGCTTCTTATTGACGCCTCTTTGCACTACCCCTTCAACGTCCGTCTGGACAAACGAAACAAATACCTCGATACCGACTACCGGGCCTACCGTGATGCAACGGAGAACCGGGAACGTTTTTACTACCGATGGCCGGTTAAGCCGTACGGGGAGAGTGACCGGGGAGATTACTATCCCCCATCGCTGACGATCGAAGGAGCGTACGGCTGGTTCCGTAACGCGGCGATAGTCCATTCGCTGCAGGTATCGTTCTCGGCAACGCTCGGGACGCGGTGGATCCGCCACTACGAGCCGACGAGATACGCCCCCTACCCCGACCCGGACCACCGCGCCTGGAGTACGCTTCTGTCATACGGCGTGGAGTTCTCCCGGTTCAGGTTTCCGCTCTTTGCCGGATTCGGAGTGCCGGTGAGCGACCGCAGGGGCGGCAACAACCAATGGGACGGCATCGACACCGACGCCCTTTTCAGGGAGTGGATTTTCGTTGCGGGATTTACCGTGGGATTCTTCTGATCCCTTAAGTGAAAAAGAACACGTCTATGCACAACCGTTTGATATCAGCCGTCTTTTTCCTCCTGCACGCTTCGATCGTGATTGCCGCACGGGCCGTCCCGGAAGGCAAGGTCATCGCCCCCCTTCCGTCGCGCGTCGACAACGGCACGACCCCCTACTTCCCGCAGGTGATAAGCCAGGTCGGCGAGAGCTGCGCCAATGCCAACGGTGTGGGGTATATCTTCACCTATGAAATAAATGCCGCACGCAACGCACCGGCCTCGGACTCCGCGAACCAATACCCCTACTTCGGCACCTATAATTTCCTCAACGACGGATCGGAAAAAAACGGCACCTATACGATGTTTATCGACGCATGGAAAATCATCAGGGATAACGGCATCCACAACGCGATCGATTTCGGTTCCATCGAGCCGCAGTCGACGAAATGGGTCAGCGGGTACGAAAAGTACCACCGTGCAATGCATAACCGCGTCGCATCGATCGATTCGCTCAGTTTTCTTGAGCAGCCGACGCTCGCCGCAATGAAACGATGGCTCCATGATCACGGGGACGGTTCGCCCTCCGGCGGCATCTTCACCATTACCGCCTCGGCGTTCGGCATTCAGGATGCAAGAATCTCCTCCGGGCCCGAGAAAGGGAAATGGATCGTGCACACCTTCGGCACCTCTCCCGGTTCCGGACCTCATACGTACGCGGTGGTCGGTTATGACGACAGCATCACCTATGATTTCAACAAGGACGGGAAAGTCTCCGATACCGCCGATATCAACGGGGATAAAACCGTCGACGCGGCCGACCGGGAACATGGTGCATTCATTCTCGCCAACACCTGGGGGGAATCGAGCTGGGACAACGGTTTCGTTTACGCGCCCTACAGGCTGTTCATGACGCCGTATGCCCGCGGCGGAACGCTTACCAACAGGGCTTATTTTATTACGGTACGTAAAGAGTACCGGCCGGAAAGGACGTTCAGGGTCGCCATGACCCACAATCATCGCGGCTCGATTGCCCTTTCCGTCGGGATTTCCGGCGACACCTCGGCAACCGTCCCGACCCATATGCGGGCACTGAAGCAGTTTACCTACGCCGGCGGGAACCTGCCGATGTGCGGCTACAACGAATCATCGTCCATTGAACTCGGTCTCGACGTGACCGATCTGCTCGATTCAATTCACGGTGCTTCTGTTGCCGCATACTTCCTGATCATTGACGCGATGGATAACAACGGAAGTTGCGATGCACTCTTCCTGCTCGATTATTCCGGTTCCGCCCCGGAAGAGCGGCATTCTTCACAGACTCCGCTGGTACTCGCTGCCGGAAGGAACCTTGTCCGGGTATCCGCCCCTCCTATGGGAATTTTTCCGGGAGAAAAAAATATTAACCGGCTGTTCCGGCAGACAGCCCGCCAATCGGGAAAAAACATTCAAATCCAGTTTCCGGCCGGGGCGGCCAACATCACGCTCTTCAATTCCAATGGAAAAAACGTCGTTTCTTCAATTCTTTCATGCCCCGGAGGCTGGTTTACCCTTCCTACGCAGGTGCCGCCCGGCGGTTATTTCATTCGGATTACCGACCGGACAGGGAGAACGACATACTACAAAACTGCCGTAGTTTACTGAAATTCAACCTATAATCCCCGCAACCTTACTACGCACAGCCCCCCCTTGAAAATTCTTCATTACCCATAATTTAGTTGACCTTTTACCTCTCTTTTCGTATTTTCAGAAACTACCGTTCGGAATTTTCCGGAATACCGATCTTTCCAATGAGTTGGTTTGATGGGACCGGAGCTGTCCGGGGGGGCGTATATCTTCGAATTTTCGGGCGATTAGCTCAGCTTGGTTAGAGTACTACCTTGACATGGTAGGGGTCACTGGTTCGATCCCAGTATCGCC
>JAFGIW010000065.1 GCA_016929415.1 Chitinispirillaceae bacterium
CCTCCCCGGGTATGTCTGCGCTTTTTGCATGTCATCTTCACTCAACATCTTCCATCTCACCATCAAAAAGAATCGCTCAACTTGGGTCTTATTATTTTGAAAAAATGCTCCTGTTGATTTATATTTTGCAGCGCAGCGCGCGTCAGCTGGACACAGGGAAAGGATCATTGTCTTGGAACGGACGAACGACATACGGATTGCGGCGGAAGTACCCCTTGTTTCGCCGGCGGACCTCTCGCGCCGCATTCCCATGACGGAGGCGGCCAACGCGACGGTGGTCGGGAGCCGCGCAGCTATCAGGCGGATCCTCTCGGGCGGGGACCAACGCCTCATCGCCGTGGTCGGCCCTTGCTCGATCCATGATCCGGACGCCGCGGTCGAGTATGCCCGACGTCTGGCCGGCCTGAATGACCGCGTGGCCGACACCCTTGTCCTTGTCATGCGCGTCTATTTCGAGAAGCCGCGCACGGCCCTGGGCTGGAGAGGCCTCATCATCGACCCGACCCTCGACGGCTCGTATGATATCGCCCGCGGCCTTTCCACTGCACGCAAGCTCCTTGTGACCATCAACGAGGCGGGAGTGCCCGCAGGCACGGAGATGCTTGATCCTATTGTGCCGCAGTACATCGCGGAACTCGTTTCCTGGGCCGCGATCGGCGCACGCACCACCGAGTCCCAGACGCACCGCGAGATGGCGTCGGGGCTCTCCATGCCGGTGGGTTTCAAGAATTCGACGGACGGCGATATACAGATAGCCATCAACGCCATGCTCTCCGCGCGCCAGGCCCATTCCTTTTTAGGCATCGACACTACGGGCAGCACCTGCGTGCTGCGTACACTGGGGAACACCGACTGCCACCTCATATTGCGCGGCGGAAAGAAAGGACCCAACTACCAGGCCGTCGATGTCGGAAGGGCGGCAAACCTCCTGGCAAATGCCGGCCTCCGTCCGGCCATGATCGTTGATTGCAGCCACGGCAATTCGAACAAGCAACCAGAGAGCCAGGCCATGGTTCTCCGCGACCTCATCACCCAGCGCTCGTCCGGTGTTGCCGGTTCCGAGTCGATCGTCGGCTTCATGGTGGAGAGCAATCTGGAGTACGGAAGCCAGCCCATCCCCGATGACCTTTCCACGCTCAAGCGCGGGGTCTCCATCACCGACTCCTGCATCGGCTGGAAAGAGACTGAGGAGCTTCTCATCGAAACCGCGAAGCGCTGGTCTCGAAGAATCGGCTGCCGATGTAGAGCAATCGAAATCTGATCAATTATGAGCCATGTACCGAGAGGACTTATTTATGGATAAACCCGTTTCGACATGGGAAAAATGGTTCAGGCCGCGCCATGATCTCGCCGGCGAGCACCCTGCAGGCGATGGTGGTCAAATCGTGTTTGCCGTACTATTTTTCAGCATATGGATCGCTGATTCATTCTTTTTTCGGTTCACGACACAGTTAAACGAAATCGTTTCACCATGGATACGCCATATTGGCGGTATTCTGATTCTCTGTGTGGCGGGCTATTGCTCGTTTAGCGGCCTGCGGATAGTGTTTGGCGAAATCAGAGAGACGCCTTCGGTAATACGCAAGGGCGTATTCAACGCCGTACGGCATCCTGTGTATCTCGGTGAGATCCTGCTTTACCAGGGAGCGTGCGTTATAAGCATGTCGCTGGTTTCATATAGTATCGCCCTTGTCGCCGCGACGTTCCTCTTCTATTTGGCACGCTTTGAAGAAACTATGTTACTCCGCCGTTTCGAAGACGACTACCGGAGATATATGCGGGAGGTTGGCATGTTTGTACCGCGTGTAGGCAGGAGGCGAAACGTTGCATAATCTTATTACACCGACTGAAAAAGCAATGGCCATCGGCTATGCAATGTTTTTCGTATCTATCGTGTGCTTTTTGTACCATCATTTCCGGCATGTTGCGTGATTCATGGCGCGTGGGCATAATAAAAGGCGAAACCACGAAGCTGGTTACTTCGGGAATTTACCGAAGTGTCCGCAATCCATATTTCGGTTTCTATTTCCGCGCGGAACCTTCGGTTGAGCGATAAGGAAACAGCAATGCTTCCGGCAGGTAATTACGTGAAAACAACTATAGTTGACACCGGAACCGGCATCCCCTCTAAACATCTTCATTCGCTTCCGCGAAGCTCCAGCAAACGTTATACTCGCGGCCCTGAAAGGAAATAATACTGTGGCTTATTGTAAAAGTTGTTTATTACGCGAAGGGACCTTCAATGTCCGACTTGACGGGAATCAAGTTTGCAATTACTGCCGGTATTACAAGGATTATTTGAAAATAACATTCAATCTCGATGATGCGAAAAAAAAGTTTGTCGACCGGATGAATAAAATAAAAGGAAAGTACGAATATGACGCTTTGGTCGGAGTAAGCGGCGGTAAAGACAGCACCTTCGTATTGCATCAACTGGTGAACGTTTACGGCTTAAAGGTCCTTGCCGTTACCTATGACAACGGTTTTTTAACGGAGTTCGCCTATCGAAATATTGAGAATCTGGTAAAAAAGATTAAGGTAGATCATTATTTCCATACACCGCGATTGAAGGCCCAAAAGGAATTTTACAAAGCAGCGACGTTGAAAATAGTGAACCCCTGTACGGCTTGTGCGACGGGCGGATATTTTCTTGCGTTAAAAATATGTCATGAAAGAAAGATACCGTTTTTTATACATGGGAGGACACCCTATCAAATGTTCAGTACAATGTATGAAGGAACCGATGATCCCTTTTTGTTTATTATGGAAATGAATCTGCAAGAACATTCATTTCGGAAAATTGCGGGTGTATATAAGCCAATCCACGAACATGTTCGTAACTATATAAAGAATCTTTTCAATAATGATCAGGAGGCAAATGCAGTTTTAAATGAATTTTTTCTTGAAGGCTCTGAGTTCAATTCCGCCTTTGCACCGGAATCCTTGGCTTATTTCCTGTCTCATGCCTATAATGAACAAAAGATTAAAAGGGAATTATCCGACGCTATCGGGTGGATTGAAACGAAAAATGATACATTGCTGTCTCATCATGATTGCGCAATTCATGATGCCGTTTTTTATCTTTTCCAGCAGCTCGGTGATGCGGATCTGTTGGAACCTGAGATTGCGGCCATACTGCGAATGGGGGATATCAATCGTGCGGATGGGAAAAAAATGCTTGAAAATGCTCGTAGAAAAAGAGAAAAACCTTATGAATCGATTAAATCGCTGTGTCAAGTATGCGGAATAAAAGAAGATGAGATAGAGGAGGCTGTTAATTCAAACCGGTTGAATCTTTCTAAATGAAATGCGAAGAAAGAACCCGGCCGAGAAAAACCGGAGGAAGCTACGATTGCGGCAATAATTATCTGACCTGTGGTTTTTTTATTCTATTTTGAAAAGTGGCCTTTTTTGGTCTTCTTCGGGATGATAAAATCGTTTGAGCGATTACTACATTACTATCTTTAATAAGCTGAACTTTTTGAACCTTACCTGCAATATGGCTTGGTGCAACATGAAGATGCTTTTTTTTAAGCGACATCCTGAACCATGTTTGAATGTAAAAGTGGGATTTACTTAATGTCGCAAAAAAAAGTTCATGCTTTTTCCAGTCTTTAATTAACAAATTCCACTTCATTCGATTGTCGCCGAAAATGAGCGTGATGTTCGGATCAATAAAAGCTAATTTGTTTAAATAAAGACTCCGCAGATCCTTTTTGGAACTATCGAAACTTATACAGGTATACGCCGTGCCAAGCTGAATGACTTTAGCCCATACGGCTTTATACAGCATAAGGAGAACATTGATAGCTTCGATTCTCCCTAAATCGAAAGACCTTCTGCAACGATATATTTCCATTACATTATTATTTGGAATTATAACAAATATATTGAATTTCGATAACAAACCGTCCGGACTTTCTATGGAGGCAAATTCAACTGGAAGACTCTGGGTCTCGGTTTTAGGAACTATTTGGACGCATCCGACGATTTGTGTATCCTTATAAACAAGAAATGTGGAAGTCTTTTCCCGGTAATTCAGTTTGTCGCAATCGATCTCTTCCTGACGATTAGACATATCGGTCGGAAAACAAAACCGGAGAAATGCCGTCAAAACCGATTGAGGCATTTCGGTGGTGGTATATTCCTGAAGATGAAATTTTTTAAATCGGAAAGCAATTGGCGACCCGATTGTCGGCAAAGTAAAAAAAGTGTAAAAATTGCTCAGCTCGTTCCATGTATTCTGCGGGAGTTTTTGTAACAATGCATTAAGGAGTGGATTATTAAACATCACATCCCCCCATTCGTTATTATTAAAATAACTTATGCAAGATGATGCGTGTGAACTTAATCGCTTAATGGGTTTAATATTTTATTATTTATAAAATCCTTTTCGTAATATTCATACGTATTACTATCCTTTTCGATGAATATATCATGTTTGTAATCATTGTGCATTAAAAAAAATACAGCATACTATGTATTGTTTTTAAATGTCGGATTTACTAGGCGCAGAGGGGAATTCCAGCGTGAAAATGGTCCCTTCGCCGGGGTGGGATTCAACGTATATTTCGCCTTTATGCGATTTCATGATACCGTAGACTACCGATAAGCCGAGACCTGTTCCTTCTTTCTTTTTTTTGGTTGAAAAGAATGGATCGAATATTTTCTCGATGATATCAAGGGGGATTCCGCAGCCGGTATCTTCCACCTGCACGTGGATCAGGTCGTTGTTCTCGCCTGCCTTTTTTACCCGGAGCGTAACGGTACCCTGACGCGATCCGACGGCATCGCGGGCATTGATGCAGAGGTTAACTATGGATTGATGGATTTTCCCCGGGTCGCCGAGAATAAAGTACGGCTCGGCGGGAAAATCCGCCGCAAGGGTGATCGTTTTCGGGACCGCGCCGTACATCATCTCTTTTACTTCCCTGGCAATGCCGATTATATCAAAAATAACCGATTGCCGCGAATCGCCGCGGCTGAAGGCGAGCAGGCTCTTGACAAGGTCATGCGCCCGCAGGCCCGAACGCTCGATCGATTCGGCATAACTTTTGATTTTTTCGTCGGTCGATTTCCCGGCGATCAGCCTGCTGAATCCGTTGATCGAGGTAAGCATGTTGCCGAAATCGTGCGCCATCCCGCCGGCGAGCTGCCCGAGTAGGTCCATGCGCTGCGATTTGATGAGCTGTTCGTTGAGCCGCTTGGTCTCGGTGACATCAATGCCGATTCCGGCAATACCGGCAAGGGTGCCGTCGGAGTCATGGATATGGTAAGTGTTGAGCGCGATGCATTTCCAAACGCCGTCTTTTGTCTTGAAATGGACCTCCTGCAGACGTGTCGGAAGTTCGAGAAGATTTTTTATAAGATAATCCACGTCGTATTCGGCCTGAGGAGCGATCAGTTCCTTGAAATGCATCTTCAGCAGTTCTTCTTCACTGTACCCGGACTGTTCGGCCATGGCGGGGTTTGCATAGAGTATCCTGCCGTTCATATCGAGAGCGACGATGATCGCCGGAGAGTTCTCGTAGAGAGAGCGGTACCGGTTCTCGGCAACGGAAAGTTGACCCTCGATTTTACGAGTTTCGGTTATGTCGCGGATGCTGATTAAATATCCGGGAGAACGGTGTTCGTCGGCAACCCAGATTATGGTGGTCTGACCGCTGCGTTTTTCATCCTTTTTTGAATGATAGATCAATTCGGTTTCGAAGGGAACAAGGGGTTGCCGGCGGCAATTTGTGTAAAGTTTTGTATATGTACCCACTATCGATGTTTCTGAAAAAAAAGATTCGAAACGCTTGCCGAGGATTTCTTTTTCGGTTAATTCGATGAATCGGCAAAAGGCTTTATTGGTAAATTCAATAGAGCCCTCGGCATTTAACCAGATGATACCCTCACCCATACTGTCCATGATATGGGAATAGAAATCGCGCATGGAGAGTATTTCCTGATATTGATTCTGCAATGTGCGATGGCTTTCTTCCATGTGCGTCATAATTGAACGTTGGTCGCGTAAAGAATAGGAAAAAAAATGTTTGATTCGCTGAAGTATATTAGCTGTTGGTTTCCATTTGATATTATACACACATGGGTGTTTTCCCTCACTTCGTGGCGAACATGATATTTCCGATACCGTGATATTTTCATATCCCTTTACTATTAAGGTTGCGTAAGTCCAACCACGATTGAAGTCACACATCTGAATAGAATATTGTGCATGATCGATTGGTTGGAAGCTGGCGTTGAATTCATTTTTTGAGATGAAATTTGCCGAAACATTAAGATTCTTGGAGGAGTATTGTTGGGTATATTTTGTTATATATTTAAAAAGCAACTTAAGCGGGATTACCTTTAGAATAAGCGGGAAGAACGCATTGGTTTCCTTTTCAAGGATTTCTTTTGCAACCTCCGCCAAGATACCCGGTTTATTACCTAAAGCAGCCTCCAAATTCTTTGCAACCATAGTCCATGTCGTCGATGTTGTCCATTCCCGGGGATTATTTAATAATTCGTATGAAAAAGGTACTCCTGCTGTAATATCCGGCAAATTGCGCTTTTGCGCATATTGAATGAGTAGATGTGTTGTATAGCACGATATATTAAAATTATTCTTTGACATAATTTATA
>JAFGIW010000007.1 GCA_016929415.1 Chitinispirillaceae bacterium
ATTCCCGAATATACGCCGTTTGAATGGCTGGTCTGTATCGACGGATCCCGGTTGCGGTTTGCCGTTATCAATCCCCTGCTTTTCGCCCCGGAATACTCACCGGCAATAGTAAAAGAGCAACTGGAAGATCTGGAAATCCGTAAACCTGAGGACATTCTTCTTTACACCATCGTTACGATCAGGGAAAATCCGCTCGAGTCGACCGCCAATCTGGGTGGACCGCTCATCGTTAACCGACAGAAACGGATTGGAAAACAGATCATCATCGACGATGACCGGTACGGTACCCAGGAACCACTCATAAGGAAAAAATAACGATGCTTGTCTTAACACGAAAACTGGGCGAAACAATCAGGATCGGCGATACCATCACGGTGAAGATTGTCGATCTTGATGGAAGGCACGTGAAGCTCGGCATTGAAGCGCCGAAAAACGTTGCGGTCAATCGCGAAGAGATCTACGAACGGATCCAGCGGGAAAACCGTGCTGCGTCCCTTACCAAAGATCAGGGACTCGAAAATATCGCTCAGCTGTTACGAAAAAGTGAAAAGTAAGACAACAGGTGTAAGTTCAACGCGGAGCTTATGAAATCCTTGTCGTGAGCACATGCGTACTCTCATCGGCAGTATTGAACCAGAAGAACAGCGTATTTCCTTCGGTGGTGAAACACTCCCGCAGGTCACCTTTGGTAATCAGGGGGTAAATTGCGGAATATTGTTCAACCGCTTTACTTATCATGGTATGTTTCAGCTCGTTCATATTAAATGTATCGGTAGTTTTAAAGAAAAGGTTAAGCGCTAAATTACCTTTTAAAGGATATCCAATGCCCCACGAAAAATCCGCTAATGCCCACCGTAAAAGCCCCCTTTTTGCACTCACCATGGGTGATCCTGCGGGAATCGGTCCTGAAATAGCCCTCAAGGCTCTTCAAATACCCGCTTTTCGTGAATCGACGGTTGTCGTAGGCGATTTCGGGGTAATGGAAGATGTCGCAGCAAGCCTTAATCTCCACCTGCCGCTTCATCCGATGGCCTCGGCAGGGGAATTCACCACCGGATCCGCAAACATCCTCGATTGCCGGCAGGTGACGCCCGGTTCATATATAATCGGCCGTACTCATGCGTCGTGCGGCAGGGCGGCGTATGCCTATATCGAGAGGGCGATCAGGGATGCGCTTGCCGGGGAGGTTGACGGCGTCATCACCAACCCCATCAACAAGGAGGCGCTTCATGCGGCGGGGATCAACTATCCCGGTCATACCGAGATTTTCGCCGAAAAAACGGGCACAGCCGGCTACTCGATGCTCTTCCTGCTGCGCAATGTCGGCGTCGCCCATGTCACCACCCATTGTTCGTTGCGCGATGCGATCGAACTTGTCTCCGTCGACCGTGTCGCATCGAATATCCGGCTGCTCGATGGTGCCATGCGTCAATTAGGGGTCGCCGCCCCCCGGATCGCCGTGGGCGGGCTCAATCCCCATGCGGGCGAAAACGGGCTTTTCGGCAACGAGGAGATCAGGCATATCGCTCCCGCAATCGAAACGGCCCGCAGGGAAGGGGTCGCCGCTACCGGACCCTATCCCCCCGATACGGTCTTCATGCGTGCCTTCAGGGGGGAGTTTGACGGCGTTGTCGCCATGCTGCACGACCACGGTTTCGTCGCGCTCAAATCCATGGACTTCGAGCACGGAGTCAACATCACCATCGGGCTGCCTATTATCCGCACCTCGGTGGGCCACGGTACCGCCTTCGATATCGCCGGCAAAGGAATCGCATCGCCGGAAAGCCTTCTTGCGGCATTCGATGCGGCATTGCGGTTGTATCGAAACCGCAAGCAGTCCGGATGAAACCGCAGGCCGCATCGACGGCAGCGGTCATCGCCGCACTGGCACTATTCTTTATCGCTGATCCGACGGACGGCGCATCGGAACAGATCCCCGCCGACCCGAATTGCATCGCCTCGGGATTCGAATATGGCGGGACGCTGCAACTTAAGGCGGGCGATCGCCTGACGATCGGATGGCTCGACATCGGCGGCTTCATTGAAACACGCAATGATCCTTGTTTCAACCAGGGGCTGCTTCCCAACCACAACTGGCGCGGCGTTCTCGCCGGTCATTTTTCGTATCCGCTCATCCGCGAGATGCAGTCGTCGCTTTCGCTCTTTACCGGGCTTGAACACGAAAGCTCCCACGCGACCATGGGGATTGTCGAATCCATCAGCGACCCGTACGGGATGATCTACGACCGCCGGTACCGCAGATCGATGCTGAACGCCCTGCCGGTCGGGGCGGAACTTGTCATGTACGACCAGGTCAACCGGCTGGTCCTGCGGGGAAGCGGCGCGTGGTATTTCTTCTCGAAAAATACGCCGGAACTGCCCGGCCTGGAGACGGGAAACAGCGGGGGAGTCACGCTCGGCGGATCATATTGTTACCTTTTCGGGAAGCTGGTCAGCTGCTTTGTGTCGGTTCACGAACGGTTCATTTTCAGCGGCACCGCCGAACGCACTGGCGACATCTACATCGCAGGGGACAATGGTTCCGTCGTGGAGCGCCGCGATTACCCGGTCATCAACCGGATCAACACCGTTACCGTACGGGGAGGGATCTCACTGCCACTTTTCGAGTCGCGCCGTCTGCTCGATGTGTATGTCCGTTACCTCTACGGGCATTGCTACGGGTATGTTGACAGCAGGAAAAAACTGTCGATCGTGGCCGCGGGAGCGATGGTGCGTGGGCGGTGATTTCAGAGCATTAAAAACTGAGTATCACGTGGTGAAATTATCCTCCGATTGTTTACTTTAGATGTCCGGCCGGGTGCTGCCGCCTTGACCCGTTGCTTCATTCATTTTATAAAACAATTCGACGGATGCTCCGGCCTGAGTTACCTGAGAAGCACTCTGCCGCTTTACTTTAAGCTTTTTAAGAAATGGCGGAAGAGACTCTTTCCGACAACGTTCAAAACTATTTTTATCACAGAAATCGAGATAAAATCGCAGCCCATTTCTTGTATGAAGAGTGCTCTTTTACGGGTATTCGTGTAAATTCATCAAATAAAAAAATAGCCGTACTGTGGCTTGTGATCAAAGCTTAACAAATGGAGGGATTATAAGGCGCAGTTCCGTTCCTTGAAAATGATATTTCTTTTATGCTCATTTACGAGCTTTCGCCGCGGCTCACTGCAAACGACCGAACATGGTCCGTGGGGCCGGAATTGAAAACGATTGAAAAATGGTGCAAGGTCTTCGGGAAAAAACAGGAGCTGGCGTTTTATTGAGTTGTACCTCCGAACTTCACACACGGCAACCTCCTCCCAAAACCTGTCGAGTACTCCCTCCTCATCTTTTTTACCAGTTGGTCGAACAGCCGCAGGAGCCGCTTGAGGCAACCGGCATTTTTCATTGTTTCAGAATGGAGAAGTCTTTTTTGTTTTTCAAGCCAGACAAAATATAAATTGTTTGTTTAAAATAAAATTATAAAATTACAAATCATAATCAATGAAAGGCTCCCGCATGCTACTCGTTTCCAATAGGTTGTGTATGCTTCTCTTCTCTGCTTTATCCGTTCAATTTTCATATGCTTCCGCAGACGGTTCGGTTGAAAGAATGCTGGCTGACATGAGTATCAGGAAAAAAGCCGGACAGATGATTCTAGTTTATAATTCTCCTTATGAGTTCCTGGATGAACACAATATCGGCAGTGTCTTGATAATGCAAAACATGTTGAAGAATCCGGATAAATTGAAGAAAACGATAAATGAGACACAAATAAAAATGAAAATACCGCTTCTGGTGGCCATTGATCAGGAAGGAGGAACCGTCAACCGACTCGGGTACCTTCCGCAATGGAAAGATATTCCCTCCGCACAGGTTATGACCCGCTGGCCGAAAGACTCAATTTTCGTTTATCAGAAAAGGGTTGCGGAAGCTCTCAGTGCTCTTGGAATAAATCTCAATTTTGCTCCGGTACTGGATCCTGCGGAGAACTATTCCGGGATCCCGACCTATATCGACAAAAAACGACGATCATACGGTACGGCATCGGAGGAAATCGAACCTCCTGCAGCGGCCATTATCGATGCCTTCTCCGAAAACAATATCGGGTGCGTTGTTAAGCATTTTCCAGGGTACGATGTCGACGTGAACAGTGACTTTAAAATAGCAATCAGTAAGGCGGATTCATTACAGATATCTCAGTATATCACTCCTTTTCAAACACTCCATAAACAATATTGCGGCATTATGATGTCCAGCATCCTTTATAAAAACATATGTGAAGCACCGGCTGTGTTCTGTCCAAAAATGGTAGGATTGGCACGGACGATTTCCCCGGATGGAATAATAGTGACCGATGATTTATGGGGTGTTGCTCTCAGATCCTATACCTACCCGGGCCAAAAGATTCAGACTTTGAAGTATCCGGACACTGCTTTTATCCGTATTGTCGAATATGTCGTCAAGGCTGGCAATGATATGTTGATGATAACCTATCCCGACAAAGTTCCGTTGATAGTGGATACTATTGAAAAATTGGCGGAGAATGATCCTGCCGTTCTGGAACATGTTAATGCGGCGGCGGGAAGGATCCTGGCATTAAAGAATAAACTCAACCTGTTTAATCAATAGTGTTCGAGTATGATATATCCACTTCGATACGCACTGCCGTGCGTTCGGACTCCGTGGTCGAACGAGGGCCGCACGGGTGCCCCGAATACGTGTGAAATAAATAAGGAATAAATAAAACACAGTGCGGCCTGGATCCGTGATCCAGGTTTCACCCGGTTTTTCAAAAACAGGGGTTTTCGGACCACCATGCAAAAACTATTCGAACAGGCACTCTTCACAATATAAAACCCTTTAAGGCGTATTGACTCCCGGAAAGAGACGCGTGCGCACTACATTTCAGTTAATCCGGAATAAATTGAATGCCTGATGCAGTTTAATTATTTTCAACCTGAATCGTCTGATTTATGTCCAACTCCTGGATGTACCGCGGTACCCGGTGTACCGTGACAGCACTGGATACGATCACCTCTTTTCCGGAGCGCGTGTATGGAGTGTAAAAAATCTTCCAATATCAGTCGTTGCAACTGTTCGTATAATCCCTGTTCACGGAAAGGGGTCTGCTGCGACTGTATCAGTTATCATCTACGGAGTCGTGAACTGCCCGCCTGCTGTTTTCCGGAGGGGGCCGAACGTACCTATGACCGTTCGTTTGAACACTTCGCGAAACTGGTTTCCAACGGCAGCGTTTAAGGGAGCTGCCAGAGTGCCATGACCCGGGATGTCTGGGAGAGAAAATATGCTTCCGAACTGCGGAGGCCCTCCCGCTATGGTAGTGTACACTCGATCCCAATATGAACAGGAATCCTGATGCCACTTTCCCCTATTGTCATTGTTTACGGCCCTGACGGCAAGGCCCTTTCCGGTCCTGTTCAGGTTGATGATCGAGACACGGCGGATCTTTCTGGCTTTTACGGGGAGGAGTTTTCTCACCGGCTCGATAGTATTCTCAAAGATTACATTTACGCCTTACTCTATGGCGTGGACTTCGTGCGGAAGCACGAAGCAATGACCATAGTCAAGCAGGTCGATACTACAAGCGTTTCCCTGATGAAGTATCTTGAAAGCGGCACCTTCCTCCAGAAGGTTGAGGTCCGCTGGTATCAGTACAATGAAAAAAAAAGGCGGACCGAAGAGTATTTCCGCATGACACTCGAACATGTGAGATTGCACTCGATAAGACAGAAAATTCCCAATGTGAAAGATACTGCATTCGAACGATACGGTCATCTCGAAGAACTGAAGTTCATGTACCAGAAGATCACCTGGCTTTTCCTGAAAGGGCATATAACCTTTACCGACATCTGGAACGGCGGCTTTTTCAGGGATGAAGACGAAAAAGACTTTACCGGTAAAAAAACCGAGGCTGATGAAGACCTCACCGAGACACCGCTCATCGAACCGCTCGAATTTAAATTCATCTCCGGAGTTTTTGAGGAGCCGAAAGATGGATTTGCGTTGGATAAAAAAGCTACGGTCAAATTTACCTATACGGTGAACCGCAAGCCCGATAATAAAGAAAACAAAGTCTACGTCAAATTGTATGCAGTTTGCAATGGAAAAACCGAAGACCTGCATCTGACCAATGAAGGGCGACTGGTAAACGAGGATTCCTGGAGTACCGAATTCAGGCTCAAGAGGCCGGAGGCTTATGAAAAGGATACGGAACGCACCTCCGATACGCCCGTCGAGTACTATGCCGAGATCGAGAACGGTTACGCGAATGGAATTTACCGCAGCGCGTCGATAACCGTCAATTCCCCGGGGCCTGTAGTGAAAGACATGGCATGGAAAAGCTCCGCTGCGCGCCGGGATGAAACAGTTGCGCTTGCTGCGGAATTCACCGGATGCAAAAATGATGATCAGGTCACTATTGAGATATTTGAATATGATCATGACGGCAACCATGATCTCGTGGATACAATTCAATCGAAGGTTGTAAACGGAAAAGTGGAAGCGGAATGGAAATTCATCTACCAGGAAGACACCGACGATATCATGACCGAGGAAGAAGCTAAAAAGACCGGGGGCACGTATAACCCGCCGGAATACTTTTTTACCGTCGGAATCGGGCAATATAAATGGGGTGAGAAACAGGAGAGCGGACTGCTGCAATTCAAAGACTGGATGGAGATCGAGTTGCAGGATAAAACCGGCAAACCCCTGGCCGATGAACCGTTTACCTGTCTTTTACCCGACGGGACAAAACAGGAGGGGGTTCTTGACGAGAACGGTCATGCCAGACTCGAATCAGTGCCTCCCGGACCCGTCGAGGTATCTTTTGCGAATTTTACCACTTTGACCGTAAAAGAATAATCCATCACGAGGATATATCCGCATGCCGATACCGCTCAATGAATGGTATACCATCAAATCCGGCGACACCCTGTCCAAAATCGCCGCGGAAGCAGGGCTGCCAAAATGGCAGATCATATACAATGATCCGCAAAACGAACCATTCCGCAAGAAACGTCCTGATCCCGACCTGATTTATCCGGGGGATACGATCTGGATTCCCGATCCTTCGAAAGCTACAACGTCCACCGGGAAAAAAACCGTTTTTGTCGTTCCCGCGGAAAAGATACAGGTCACCGAGATCTTTTTTGAGAGCGAGGTGAAGATACATTATGTAAGGCTGTCTGCATCTCACAGCGATTATCTCGCACCGAATGTACCTACGAAACCGGGTTACCTTCATCTGAATCCTCCAACGGTGTATCCGGAGGCGGGAAAGCCGCACTGGATGTTCGACTCATCGACATCGAAACCTTCAGAATCATGGCCAACAGTATTGATACGTGATGGAGCTCCCTCAGCCGGGTCGGTGAAACGGAACCTTCAGGTCAGTTTTTCCTCCGCAACGGCATTTGATGGTGACCGGATTATCAAAGCGGAGAGTACGTCGGGAGAACTGGTGATCGGGGAGAAGACAATAACGTTTAAGAAGGGAAAGGCTGCGAAGGCATCGTTAACTTTCACAAAAGTACCTTCCACAGTTAAAAAACTAAGCGGTATCACCCTCAAGTGGTTTGCCAAAAACGGGGCGTCCGGCAGTTTCACTGAATTCTGCCGGACGCAACATACCCTATTTATCGTTGACGATAAGCCACTGAAAGGAAATCTCAGGGCTTCCCAGGATATGTTTCTTTTTGAAGTTATCGACTGGTCGTGTTCCTGGGCAAGCGGCAGGACCGGTTTGAAATCGGTACTTGCCGCGATTTGGAAGGAATTCAATCCGGCAAAGGCAAACCATTCAACGGGTCTTGTTTACTGGAAGGACCATGATATCTCCTTTGTGAATCAGGATATCGATTTCGCAATCCGTTCACAGGATGATCCTGACCCGAGAACTCAGAATAACGCAAGTTGTGTTGTGTTTGATAGAATTTTCATCAATGCTGTTTGTCTTCACGGCATTCAGGCGAGTGAAATAGAGATTCGGCCGTCAAAACAGGCGAAAAACGGTTTTACCGTATCGGGAAAACAGTACAAGTGTGTGGGATTCAATGCATCGAGTACAAAGGCCCAGGGAACAAATAACGCGCCGGCGAGCTGGGGAAATCACTGGATCGCCGATGTTTATGATGATTCATCGTCATGGAAAATATACGATGCATCCTATGGCGCCGCGGCATACGATTCGAACGTTCCGGTATCACATAAATACGTCGATGTACTTAACTACGAGAAAGCGGCTGTCAAGAATTTTGACTGCTATGCTATAAAAGCCAAGAAATGGGTTGATCTTTCCGCAGGAGCGAAACCATCCGAACAACCGCATTTGGAAGGATGGGTATGGTGGACTCCTTGAAAGTATCACGCGCTACTGCAATCTGAACAATGGGAGGAGTAATGGAATTGAAACTGGTTATGGTTGTCGTCAAACTTATCGATATCTGCGCCTTTCCGTTGCACGATGTTCCCAACCTGATTATTGTTGAAAGCGGTGATCGCATCGCCGGACGGAAGAATACTCAGGAATCATACTGGCACCGCTATAGTTACTCCTCGGCAGAGAGGGGATGGCATGCCCGTCCTCAGATTACGCGGGCGATTCCTCTTTGCGGGGTCATCAAAGCTTCATCATATAATAACAGGTTCTATTCCGTCTTACAATCTAATGTTAATGATGCGCTCATTGTTGTAACGACAGCGCAGAATTCCGACGCCGTATTCCGGAGCACGGCTTCCGTTGCAGTCAATCTGAGCGATGAAGCGTGGATGGCTATTGAAATTCCTCAGGGCGGAGCCTGGAGCACCCCGTTTCTATCGATGGAACGCTGTATGTTCAATCCGCATATTCTTGCGGTTGATGATAACAAAACAATAGTTGTCGCCAATGCGGTTGATGCGTCTGCGCGATTGTTCATGGTAAGTGACGATGTTCAAGAAATAGCGAAGATCGATCGATGTATTGAACCATGCGTTATCGGTGTTGCAGGGAAAAAAATGATTGTCTTTCGAAGATGTCCCGAAAACTGGCTTGTTTTCCATAACCAACCGAACACGCGAATGGCTCCGGAACTCCTTCCACTGGTTGTCTATACTCTCGATGATGATTATTCCGTAACAGAAACGATTCAATTATCAAAAGGATGGTATACCGCTACTTCATTTGGATTTGATGCCTGTTCCACCGGTGATAATGCAATCATACTTGCAACGGTAACCGGTCATCTGAAGAAAACGCAGTTGCAGGTACTGGTATCACTGGACAGGGCAACCACCTGGAAAGAACGTACGGTTATTCAACTTGATGAGGTTCCTTTCCGCGTCAGGGTTGCCGCCACGGAAAAACGTATACTTACCGCTTGCACGTTCAAACGACACGACGGGTACCATGTAATGGCGGCGGAGTTTGACCGGTAGCGTCCTGATAATTACGACGATGAAATAGAAGCTCATCGGGAAGATTCGACAACATCCTCATTGCCGACGATTTCAACGACACCACCCCCGCCAGCGAGAACTCGACGTACAACCGTGTGCACCATTGCAGCTTCTATCGCTGGGTCTACGGCGCCTACACCGGGCACCGGAGAGGAATTGGGAGGCCGGGGACCCGCTTTTCGCCGATGACGAGAGTACTCTCGACACGCTCGATCCGGGTTTTCCCGATTTCCACCTCCAGTCAACGAGTCGATGTATTGACAGCGGGACATTCCTGACCGGAATCATCACACCGGCCGGAAACGGGCGGCAGTTTCAGCTGGAGGATGCGGCTTACTTTATGGACGGCTGGGGCATTCCCGGCGTTGCCGGGGATGAAATCCAGCTCTGGGGGACCGACCAAAAGGCCCGCGTTACCAGCGCCGATTATCAGACCAATGCCGTAACTGTGGATAAAAGCTTGACCTGGACCCGGAACCAGGGCGTCTGTCCGGCGTATCAAGGTTCCGCTCCGGATCTGGGCGCCTACGAGTATGCAGGGAATGCCGTCGTCCCGGCCTCCGGAACCGCAGCGTCCGGCAAACGCTTCCTATCGTACACGATTTACAACCTGCAAGGAAGGAAAATCGGCATTGTGGCGGAGACGGAACTGCGCAAAGGGAGCGTGGTAAGGCCTTACCGCAACGGCATCTATTTTGCCGTTGTCGGACATGGTGGTGCGCAATGCGTAAAAAAATTCGCAATGGTGCGGTAAAGGATGAACTGGGAAATAAACAGGAAAAAATAACGATATCGATAGCGATTCCCTTCTACGCTAAATGCTTCGAAGGGCAGACAGACCCCTACAGCGAAAAAACAGATCGCTTGGAACCACACCACATGTTGCCACATCTATAAGTTTTATTTATTTTGACCATATACCCTTACCCTCGCCCGGAAGGATATCATCATCATGAATTCCTGAAATATAAGACCTTTACCGGATGGGAAATCGTTGCAAACACCACGCGGATGTGTCTGATGAACCTCTTTCTGCACAATATCGGGGACATGAACAGCGAGCCGCCGGTAGTGCGTAACGATAGTCTGATTGCCGATTCGGGCAAACGGTTCGATTATGTCCTCACGAATCCGCCCTTTGGCAAAAAGAGCAGTATGACCATTACGAACGAGGATGGAACGCAGGGGAAAGAAGCCCTGACATACAACCGACAGGATTTCTGGGTCACCACAAGTAACAAGCAACTCAATTTCGTGCAGCACATCCGGTCAATGCTCAAAATTGTCGGCAGAGCAGCGGTTGTCGTGCCGGACAACGTTCTTTTCGAGGGAGGCGCAGGAGAGACAATCAGAAAACGCCTTCTTACCAGTTGCGACGTGCATACGCTTCTACGACTGCCGACGGTAATTTTTTATGCACAAGGCTGAACCGCCTCCGCACGTCGTGCGCTCCGGCGGGAAGACGCGCCGAAAACCGACGGAGTAGGGGAAGAAGGACGCACGGGTGCCCATAACAAATGAATTATGGAGAAAAAAATAATCCGTACGGCCTGAACATTTCGGCAGCTCACCTCGACATCGCCCGGCGCGTCGCAATGCGGCGCATTTCGAGTTGTACGGCCTGAGATCAAGATAGCAGCCGTCAACGATGTCCCCGATATCTTCTTTCAAGGCGGAAAGAATGCCGGCGGAATCTTCGATCTCCGGGAAAAAGCCGGACGCGCCGCATGTTAAAACGCCGTGTGTTCCATGGAACTTTTTACGAATTTCAGATGCTTTCCGCAATACTGCAGCAGGTATCCTCCATTTGAAAATGCCTTGGTATCAATTGAATTTCCATAACCGGAAATAACGGTTTTACCGGCGAAATTGATGATTTGCCAATTGGTGTTTTCCGGAAGGTGAATAGTTCCTGCCGCTCTATGCGGGTATCTTTGTGTTGCGATGTCTTTTACCGGGGAATTCCGGATTTTTGTTTTAATTCCGAGCAGGTTGGTGTTTGTGAACTGAACCTCATACGGCCACTGCTCGTCATTGGCGGTATTGTCATCCCAGGGATGTCTCCAGTGTTCCTGCGGCGCCCCTGAAACCACCAGCCATAATGTTGAGCAATTGTCGGGACACCCGAATGAAAGGGTTTGTTCCGGATTTTTCCCGTTTTCAACATTTGCCGTTCCCATGGCGCTGTAGTTTCTCGCATTGTCGTCGAGAAGGGCTACAAATCCGTAACGCCACCCGCCCATATCGGTTTTTATGGATCTGAAACCGCCGGCTCCTGTTTTTCCCCTGAAACGAACGGTTACGTCGGTAGCTTTTGACGGAACATTCAGTTCGATGCTGTTATAGCCGTAATTTTCTATACACACCGACGGGTCGATCAGCCAGTAATCATCGGTTGTCGAACTCAATTTTACCTGTGCTCTGCTGTCAATATACTTTGCCCCGTATGCCTTGATGTCGGGAATATCCCATGTCGTCAGACGTGATGCGTGTTCATACATTTCATCGTTGAATTGCGCTTGAGAAAGCGAATTGAGCCGTTTGTAGGTTTCCACGGGATCTTCGGGAGAACGGGAATCCCGCCATAAGGATCCCATGAATGATTTCCCGTGCTTGTAGGTCCAGTAATCCGGAAGAAAATAATTGGCGTAACGGGGAGTTTCGTGAAGGATATGCAGGTGATTGTTTTTTATATATTCACGGAATTCGTTTTGGGTAAACTGTTTTTCCGGAAACACCTTGAATGCCATCCAGTTCGCGCACTGTTCCCAGAACCCGTTCCCTCCCGACCTGTTTTCACCATATCCGTACCGATACCCGCCGTCGCCGTCGCAACCGGTTATATATTGAAAGCAATGTCCCAGTTCGTGCGCAACCACGACATCGATGTTCGCGGCCGCAGGATTTACTTGTAAGGAACCTACCAGATCGTCCTGGCCGGAACCGTACGCGGCCCATTCGGCGCTGTACGGCAGAAATATCATAACTTTATAATCGTCAATAACCGACGAACCTTTTATCGCGAACGCCAGAGAATCGACGTACACGGAATAACTTTTTTCCGCCACCGTTAAGAGCGCATCCATGTCCACTCGATAACTGCCTGAGGCTGTCGACGGATCGTTGCCGAATCCGGCCTCCCAGAAAACCACGATATTATCCGTTTCCCTGCTCCGGGAGTAACACCATTGGCTGGAGGACTTGTTCAGGTCCATGCCGGTACTTGTTATGGATCTGGGAATATAGACTTCTTTCTGGGCCGACGCTGATGCCGACAGCGAAAGAATCAGAAAAAGTGAAAATAGAGGTCTGTTTCTCATGGCGGTGTTATTTCTCCCGTACTGCCGACAGCGACTGCCTCTCGTGATAAAATTGATTGCAACCGTATGCGCTTCAGGTATTAATGGATCATGCCGTGGACCACGCCCTCTGCCGCACCGGCCGGATCGACCGGCGGATGGTTACTCTTTCACCACCTCGACCAGTGCATCGTCCTCACGCTGGTTCATGTAACAGAGCTTGATCCAGACGGCGCTGCGACAGGTGTTGTCGATACGGAGTTCGTCGAGCGTGCCGCTGAAGTATTTCGGGCCGCCGTAAAGGATGTTCGTTGAGGGGTCGTAAAAACTTCGTCCGACCTCTTCCGCTCCGGTCCCGGTGAGTGTTACGCTGTGCGGCGTCGAGGCTTCGAGCGCACCGTTGACAAAAAGTGAATCTCCGCCGTCGCCCCAGCTCCATGACACGAAGTACCACTCGTGGGCGTTGAACGCGGCGGTGGCGCTTAACAGATAATATCCTTCATTGGAATTTTCGAGCTTGGAAATGAGCCTGCCTCGGGCGTCTCTGTCGGCGAGGTAAAAATCGCTTCCTCCGAGGCTCAGCGTGTAATTGGTGCTTTCCGTCTCCTTTTTTCCCCACAGCCCCTGGGTGGTCGCCGATGCGGCGGAAACGGCCGATTTCGGCCGGAACCAGCAGGAGATGGTCCCTCGTTCACGGTCGGGCAGATCTCCGATGCTGAAAAATTGTGACCCGTTGAAGATGCGCGCCCTGCCGATGATACCGTCCGCCGTGTCGGCGGTGCCGCTGTCGATGCCGTCGTGGCCGTGCTGCGTCGCGTCGTCAAGCGTGCCGCCGAAATGGTAACTCGCGAGGAACCCGCGAGCGGTATCGAACACCGGGCTCGATGCAGTCGCCGGTGAGTCGGCGTCGCCCCACCGCATGACGAACGATTGCGCCGTATCATCGCCGAAGACCGTATCGACGCGAACCCAGATGCAGGCCTGTTGCAGATCTGCGTCCCAAGTTTCGATCTCGAACGGCAGGGGTGTTCCGTCGGTTTTGACGAAACGGACATCGGCGCCGTCGCTCCGCACCCGGCTGAAATCGAAATCGTCGGCGGAAAGCCGCACAAGGACCGGGAAATCATACACGGACGCGGATATCGCCGCCCCGGTAGCCGAAGTGTTGAGGCGCACGCGGAGCATGCGCGTCGCGAGGGAATCGACACTCCGGTACGCAATGCTGATGTCGGTGATCCCGCCCGGATGCACGAGTACTCCGTCGATATTCTTCGGAGCGGACGAGTCGGCGGCCGACAGGATATGCAGCACGTACGTGCCCGTTGGGACGTCGTCGATGGTGAAACTGTCGGTGTGACTGTCAATTACAGTCAGGCGGTCGAGACCGTAGACCTGCAGGTATACGGGAGCGTCGCCGGCGGAGTCGAGAACGAGTTTTCCGCGGATTGTTCCGAAATGGCGCAGCGTGTCGTCCGGAATAATGACTTCAGGAAATTTTTCCGCAACGCCGAAACGGATGCACGCGCCCGACCTGTCCCCGTCATTCACTTCGATGACGTATTCACCCGGCGCCACCGAATTGATGGCGAACCGTCCGTCCGCATCCAGGAGCGCATCGGGAACACGCGTATTCCCTGCCGAAGAGGTGTCGCTCGTAAAAGAAGCGCTGTGCATATACACCGCCGCACCTGCGGGGTCCCTGCCGGTATCGGGGTAAACCACCCGTCCGGCAACCCGCGCTTCGCCTTCATGGCCGATGCCGCCGCCGATCTGATTGGAGCAGAAAAGCATGCCGGACAACAGCAGGCCCGCTCCCCATCGCAGTAGTATGGTCATTCGGACGCCTTTCGCGGAGCGTGGCCGTCAACCCGTTTTGAAACCGGAAAAATCTGGAGATTAAGGTGAAACACCCGTTCGGGAGAGTCGTCGCTCCGGGCGATTTCAATCAGCTTTTTACGGAACGCGCGCGTCTCCTCCTTCATTCGTCTGAAAGTCTCCGCCGAAACGGAAAAACCCGCCCAGGAGATCACCCGTTCTTCGTCGGGCAGCTTTTCAAGCGCATGTTTTGCCCGTTCGATCATCGTTTCAGCATAGGAACTCAACACAACCGACCGGCCTTCGGAATAGGCACTGATCCCCGGGAAGCGGCAAATATAGGTCCCGTCTTCCATTCTCTCGATGAAATGGAGTCGTTCAAGCAGTCTGATGCTGTTCTCAGCTTCCCTCGCCGTTATTGAAGGTTCAACCATTTTCGCCAGTTCACGGTAATTCCCCCGAAACGGAAAGAATGAAAGGATATCGTGAATAACGGCATAATACCATTTCTGGTAATACTCATATTGATCGGGATGTAAAAGCGTGGTTCCGCACTCTCTGAATCTGATCATTTTTTCATAGATGAGCTTCTTTGCTTTAACCCCTTTGGCTTGATTGTAACGTACCAGCAGTGTAAAATAATCGCCCTCTTTTTTCTTCAGCTTCAACAGTTTGATAAAATGCCGTATCGATTCCTGTGGAAGGTTGGTCTTGCCCTTGAGAATCATGGTGATGTGTGCGGGTGATTGTAAACCGACGGCCTTTGCCATGCCGCGATAGGTAATCGGTGCACCGGAGCGGCGCCGCTCCTCGTACCAGTTTCGTATATAAAAGCGGAAATCGGTATAAGTGAAAATTATTTCCACGTCTGTTCCCCCTTGAAATAATAATATATGGAAAACAGCGGGCAATGTCAATATGATATACCCCATATAATGAGTCATACCAGCGGAAAAGCCGATAACCCGAGCGCGTTTTGTTTATTGTAAAAGGTTGCAGGGTGTGCTTCAGAAGCAACTTACCCCGAATTATTCATTCGATCCGTACCCGGAATACGCGGAAATAGGGTGTTCAACCCGGTCCGCTCCATCACTCCACCGGGTAAAACACCTCCGGCGGGACTCCCCACAGCCTGATATTATCAATCCACAGGTCGACTGTTTCATTGGCGGCCTGAGCCGGAATAGTATTTCTGAATTGCAGATTCGTGACTTCATCGAGAAATTGTTCCGAAGAGACTCTCTCGGCGATGAGTTTATCGGAGTAGAGTGAAAAAGAATTTCTTTCCATCGTGACGGTTGTCCACTTCTCGGTAAGCGTTACGGGTTCTGAAAGCATGGGACTCCAGAAATCTTTTCCACGCCGTTTTTCCACGGCGCTTCTGATTTCCACCATGATACTGCCGCTACCGCGGGCATCGAAGGTGATTCTATCGAATCCGTTCAGGTCGTATCCTTTACCGGTATCGAGAAGATCGCAGCCGAATGCGAACCATCCGTACTCCATGATCGTGAAGACCGCATGAAAACAATTTCCGTCACGACCGGCTGCAATCCCTCTCTCCATCGGCGCTTCCGTATAGGCGATCGACGGGATCATCGAGGAATTACTGTCCATTACCGCATACACAGCCAGCCGCACTGTTCGTTGAGGGTCTGCTGCTGCATCATTGCGGCAAAGGAAGTCTTCTGGTATCCCGTCTCTTTGAAGGAATCGAAGTCTTCTATGCAAATGGTTTCTTCGGCGCGGCTCTCGCGGTCGTCGACACTGGTGCAACCATCGAGCAGGACTGTAAAGGCATGAAGCATAATGACGGCACCGATTGCACGAAAAAACGGTCTGTAGTTATTAAAGCCGCTAAGGAACATCATAGTACGATTCTCACCTTTTGTTAAAAACGACGGGATTGATCATCTGAAAATGGCAATTGCCTGATTTCGAAAGGTGCATCCGCTTATCCGCAACGGCCATTTTTCCGGTGACGTCGCGGGAATCCGGCGTCGGAGCAGCAAAAAAGATAAATAACGACGATGAAATGTGCAACCGTTTAATCAAGCGCCAACATGTAAGGTACCGTTTTCCGATCAAAAGCTTATCGGCTTCACTGTCGATTATGACTTCATTTCGGATTCGCTCAATGCAGACTTCGAATGCTTGGAAGATTGAACGCCAACTCAATCTATTGTTTCGAGAATAAGCCTCCGTTTTGTAGCTATTGCCTGATAGTAATATGAAGGCGATCACATACACCGGCCGGATATATTTCTCATTCTCGCTTACCGGCCTTCCGAAGGCCATACTGTCGAATAAAAGGTAGTGGGTTTGTAAAAGAGTAAAGCGTATCGATAACGGATCGGTTGAAATAGTTAAGCTGGCGGCATCCGACAATTACAAGGTCGGGCTTCCTTTACAACCTTTCTAGAGAATAGTTAAGACGGTTGGGCTCTACAACGATATCGTTATTGAGCGTAACAACCTATTTTCAGGGTGTATGTGTAATTTCCGCGATTATTTCCGGCGACATTCCCGCAATCTTCCCGCAGCGGGAGCAATACAACATCCTTAATCCTTTACTGATACTGAATCTAATTTGAATGTTTATTATGGCTCTAAAGACTGCAATAGACGGAAACCGACGGTTTTCAGCTTGATTTTCAAGATTACCTGAAAGCGGTAAGTCTTTTTTTATTATTTTGGCAAAGATCAGCAATAATGGGTATATTTTACAGTGAATTCTAGGGATTGAGCTGATCCCGGATTACGGAGACCGCTCTTCCATACTGCCGATTCATTCGATCCAGTTCGTTGCCTTTTACTTACTCAACGGCTTTTTGTGATGAGCCGGAGATTCGCGAATAAGGAAAATACCATGGCGGAAACAAGAAAAACCGTTCCACTTCTCAGCGAAATACACGATCAACTCGAGTTCCTCAAATATATCGGGGGTAAAGACGGCAAGGGGGTGCCGACCGGCGAAGGGTATCCCGTCAACATCGTGTCCCTACCCGATCTCATCCTCGATATTCGCAGGTATAACGTTATTCCAAACAATCGGGAAAGGATTTGCGCCATAGGAGGACGATCGGCGAGGACAGCCTGCATCCTTGCCCACCTGTGCGATGGCTTCGATGGAATTTATACTCCGTACCTCATCACGAAAACGGGCAATCTAGGCAAATACCTCCTCGAAAACGAATTCTATTACGGCGGCGATTCGTGCGATACGTTCAACAGGAGAAAATTGAAAAGGTTCATCGTCGAGAGGAACGGTGAACCGCGCTGCACGATATGGAATCATCCGTGCGGGAACAATTTTACAACGAGGGACAGCGGGACTGAATTCGAATTATCTGTGGACGATATACGGAACAACATGGATATCAAACGGATATTCGATACTGCGACGGTTATTTATTTTTCTTCGATAAAAACACCGAATTTCCGGGAGGTTTTCGACTACCTTATAGACGAGCAGAGCTTCCCGCAAGCCGCCGGAAGAAACGGGAAGAACATCTTCTTTGACTGCACGCGGGCACAGCCCAAACATGTTGAGGCGTTCAAGAAGATGCTCAATGAAAAGAGAAACGTGAGGAACAGGATCGCAGGACTATTCGTATCCAGCGAGGAAGACGAGATTTTCAAGAGTCAGATCGCGTCCGATTACCTTGGATACTTCAAGGAACTAGGGATGCTTTTCCTCTATTACTTTCCTCAGAGGGTCCAATTCTATGACTTCGAAGGAATTTTGCAAGCAGATCAATCTGTCCAAAGCAAGCTGGATAATGAGGACATACCGGAACGATTCAAGGCGGGATTTCTGCTTGCCTATAGCGTCCGCTTGGCCATGGAGACGATATCCGCATCTTTCTCGAGACCTGATAAGGATTTTTTCGAGGAGGCCGCCCAGACTATGCAGCGTTTCTGGGAAATCGATCCGTGGGGAAAAATAATAGACTACGGATTGGCATTCGCTTCCGCGTCTGATAATGAGTTCAAGGTATGTACCTTGAAGAACCTACTGCCGGACGAAGATGACCGGCATTTCCCGAAAGGAGTGCTGACTCCCGATGTTTCGCTCACTGATATGGCCTCTGAACGGCCGAAACATATCCGAATCGGGCAACCGGATTTAGCCAAGTTGGCCCGGGCAGCCGGGTATCGAAGGATGAACGGTCTTAAAATCAATAAAAAGATTTATTCGCACGAGAGATGTAAAAACAAAAATAAATGCAGGTATTTCGCCCAATTCCCAGATAAGTGCAAGGAAGATTATTTGCATCATTACGCGGTCATGCTTGACCTCGACGGAACACTCATGAATTCCACGCTGGAGCGCCAGCGCGGCCTGGAATGCGCCTTGAATTGGCTGCACGGAACCGCCGGCATTCTTGATCCCGTTCCCGACGGTTTCGTGCCGGTTGATTTTTTCGAGAGGCACGTCTACGAGGGCAATCAATTTTATTACGAGCTTGGCCTCGGTGATTTTCGCCAAAAATGGAATCATTCCGGTTGGTACGCGGCATACATCACGCTTTATTCAGATATGACCCTGGCGGGAGAGATTAGAAACGACCTTGATACCCTTAAAGCGTTCGCGGAACATAATAAAAAGGATAAGAAAAGAATTGCTGAAAAGGTGAAGCGCATAATCAAGGATGCACAATGGAGCGATTCGTTCAAGAACTTATACCAGGATAATCTCGAGAAACATTCCGACCTCATCGCCGAATTGAGAAGGAAATTCCTATCCATCGAGATGTTCGCGTTCAAGGAAGCCTACGATTTTGTCAAATCGCTGAAAGACACGGGGATCTACGATTTCTATATTGTATCGGAAGGCGATCCGGAGACCCAATGGATGAAGATTGAAGCGATCGGTTTATCTGAGTTCATTCCAAGAGATCGCGTTTTGACCACCGGCGACGCTGCCGAACCGATTAAAGAAAAGGAAACGCTGGCCAAGGAACGGGATTTGGTCAAGAATGAGATCGCCGAGATAGAGAAGAAAATCGAAGGGAATGGCGAAACGGTAAATACCTTCTCCAAGTTCGAGCAGCACATCCAAGCCAAACTGATTAATACCGGCTCGATCCTCACAGATATTAAGGAACGCCTTCGGAAGGAGATTTATGACTTGTTTTCTGAAAATTTATCGAGATTCACAGTTGATCTAGCGTTTTTCCAGCGCGAGTTAGAGGAATACGAGGCCAGACAGAAAGTCCTCAATTTTATGGAGAGCGTCCTCGAGAGGGTTTCCTGTAAGGGAGGCGTCACCTTCTATGCGTCTGTTCTACGCGCTATCCTGGATGAACCGAAAACTCCCCTCGTCGCGCTTAGGAAATTCTCAAAATTGATCGACATGAGTCCGGCCGATAGGCCCTACAAGTTTGCTATGATCGGAGATAGGCAGGACAATGATATCGCCCCGCCGATCAAACTCCTCAAGCCCGAAGGGATTCTCACCTTTAGGATGATATCCCCGAAGTTTTCGGCGGGGGATGCGGCAAGTGTATATACTCCATCATACGTCGCCGAGACCCTGGCACAAGTCAAGGCGATACTCCTGTCGGAGAGCGCTTGGAAAGATACTCATTGCGTTTACGATCCGCCTTTTTTCTGCCTGAAAATCGATTTCGACGATAGGGATTTCCTGCCCTCGTCTGATGAGATGAAAAACCCGGACGAGGTGGATCTTAGGATCGGTTTAAACGTGATACTGGGCGGACTGAGGATGTTTGAGGGGCGCTTCGCGCTAACGAACAAGGTCTGTGAGAAGATCTTATATGAGCACATACGGGAAAATCCGAAACAGGACCTTCAACCGATCCTCGCCTCCGTCTATGAAATTCCTAAGAACTACGATACCGGATTCGTCAAGGAAGTACGACGTTCCTCGAGAGTGCTCACTACTCTTGTATCGGATTCCATGCTTAAGTTCGATTGCATTAAAAATGTAGCCTCCCATATCTTCAAGATCCTGAAGGGATACGGGGAGTTCCTCACAAAAGGGAGGGGAGAATGGCCCGAGATAAAGGTCGTACGGAACGCGATGGAACTGCTGGAAAGAGCGGGATACAAATAAGTCTCGAACAGGCCGAGACGGAGATCCGGAACAAACGCTTTCATATCGCGATCGAGGTGCTTGAAAAGCTGGAGCCGGGGCCGTTACGCGACCTCCTCAGGGCTGAGGCGTGGTTTGCGCTTCGTGATATGGGTAAGGCGTACGATATCGCGTCATCCCTGTTTTTCGAGCGCTATGAATCTCTCATCGACGCTCCGGCCGTCCGCCGCAGGCTGGTCGGGCTTCTTTCACTATTGATCAGCGTTAAGGATCCGGAGTGTGCCCGCCTCATGAGCCTCGATAGGCGCGCTTCTACCGACTCGTCATCCGACATAGTTAAGGCATTCTACTTGGGTGGTGCGAACGCCGGCTATACTACCGCAGAGCTGGTTTTGCGGAAAAAGAAGCGAATCGAGGCGGATGTTCCCGCAGGGCGAACGATCGGAAAAGGCCAATACTTCCTCGAGTTCCTTAAGAAATACTCCTCGTATACTCCGCTCCTTCGATATTCTCCGGAAGAAAGCGTGGGAGGAGGGTATTTCTTCTGCCTTGACGATTACGGCTTGGTGATTGATCCGGGGCATCATTTTCTCGATAATTTCTATAAAAGGGGAAGATGCATCGACGATATAGACGGGATTGCAGTTACTCATTTCCATGACGATCATTTCGCCGACTTGCCTTCTTTACTCGCGTTGATCTACCAGAGCGGCAAGACCGAACGGCTCGGCAACAGCAATTTCGATCTCTTCCTCGACGAGAAAACGTATGCGAGTTTCGAGCCGCTGTTTCGGACTTTAAAGCGTCTCGGGAAAAAAGTGCAGCTTGTAGTCGGCGAGAAATCGACTACAGTCCGTACGGAACTAAAGGACGGCGTCTTCCTTGAACCGCTGCCGGCTAAGCATGCCGCGATCGAAAGCGGCGACAGCGTGGGTCTGCTCATAACAGTAAACGAGAAAGAAACGCAGATATTCGTTACTGGTGATACGGGATGGAACGAATCGATCGCAAAAACGTATGAGGAAAAAACAGAGTACGGGAGGCGAATCCTTGTAGCCCATGTCAGCACAGCCTATTTTCCGGAAATAAAGGGATACCTGGACGGAACACCGAAATATTACAAAAAACACCTTTGCATTCGAGGTTTAGCAAACCTAATCGAATCGCTAAGGCCGACAAAGGTTATATTGTCGGAGATTGGCGAAGAATTCGGTCCGTCCATATGGGATTTAGCCAAACTAGTAAAGAATCGATATAAAGTACCGTGTATCGTCGGATACGATAACACTTTAATTTATATTGATTAAGGATTATTGCATGCGAACAACCGCCTTTTTCTCACACCAACCTGCCGACAAAATCGTGTATGATATTTTTATAATATCTATTGTAACTATTCAGGTTCTTTGACATCTATATCTGGTATCCGACAGTGCGGGTAGCCGCAACAGGTTGACAAATAAGACTAGACA
>JAFGIW010000066.1 GCA_016929415.1 Chitinispirillaceae bacterium
GAAGGCCTCCTTGGATTTGAAATGGAATGGTTATTACCTAATCCCTAAAAATATTCGATTCAGGGATGGCCTTCATACTAATATCACGGGCTATATACTGCGCTCGCAAAGCTTCGCTACGAAGCATTTAGCGTAGAAGGGAATCGGCGTCGTCCATTCTTCACGTGGATGCCGCAGTTCATTTTACCCTCTCGATCCCGATTCCGATAGCGTGCCCCCTGAATGCCGATTGGGGAGCGTCTTTAAGAAGGTCCTGCCAGGCGCCGATCATCCGGAAATATATTCCGGCCTTCAGAAACCACTCCCCTGTTCTCTCCTGTACAAGCAAGAAGTATATTTTCATGAACCTTTTTTCATCACCTCATAACTCACCATCTTAATACAGGACTGCTTCATAGTCTGTTCGCAAAGTCGCTTTATGGATGCCGGAGATTGAAATCCGGGGGTGTGTGGAGGCAACGATGCGTGACGAACTCTCTTTTATCGCTACGGCAATCGGCAGCATGCCGCATACTGCTGCGGAACCGGCGCTTGATATCATTTTCGATACCATTCCCTCATGCCCGCTCTGGCCCCGGCTCCCCAAGAGGGGATTTCACGAACGGACGGAGGTCCAGTTCAGCGAAGGGCTCCCCGGCATCGTATCCGATGCGGCGAAGGAGCGGATATTCTTCGATACCACCGATGAGAAACACTTAACTGATACCATGTTCAGGTTTTATGAATCGTATCTGCAGGCCGAGGCGACCGACGAATGGGCGGCATTCAGGATTTCGGAGAAATGCGCCGCGGGCATCCCCGCACTCGAAAAGCTGTTGAAGAGAACGCCGGTATCGTTTCTCAAGGTGCAGACCGCCGGCCCGGTCACCATGGGCATGAACATCCTCGATGAGAACGGATGCCGGATCTGCCGCAACGAGGCGTTCCTTGATGTACTGGTCAAGGGATTGACCGCCAAATGCCGGTGGCAGCTCAAAAAGTTCACTCCCTATGCCCGGCAACTGCTCTGTTTTATCGACGAGCCGGTGTTCGCGACCTTCGGTTCCCAGCTCTCCCTGCCGCTGTCGCACTACAAAGTCGTCACCATCATCAATGAGATGGTCGAGGGCATCCATGCCGCGGGAGCGCTCTGCGGCCTGCATTGCTGCGGAAAAACGGAGTGGACCATCCCCGTGGAGGCCGGCGTCGACATCATCAGCTTTGATGCGTACGAATTCGGCGAAACAATCACCCTCTACCCGCGGCAGATAAAAAAACACCTTGAAGCGGGCGGGTATATCGCATGGGGTATTGTTCCGGCCTCGGAAAAAATCTTCGAAAGCGATGTCCCGGCGCTCCTTGCGTTGTACGACGGACATGTCGAGCGTTTATCCTCTCTCGGGATCGATCCGAAGCTTGTTCATGAGAGATCGATCATTACGCCGTCATGCGGCTGCGGAACACTGACGGAAAATGCCGCGAAAAGGGTTTTCGAGCTGCTCGGGGAAACGGCGGCGCGGCTGGCGGAGAGGGTGATGTGAACCGGAAGCGCCGCCGCACGCGATAAAAGGAATTTTCGCGGCCTGAATCGCTCTCCCACTTGCGATTCCAACCATCCTTTTATATTTTCAAACCGTAACTTTTAATCGCGGGCATCACCTTTCATCGGCGCACGAAATGTCTCAAAACTGTCAATCCCCAACCGAACATACGCTACACGTTGAAACCTTCAACGAGGGGTGGTCCGATCCCGTTCAGGTTCCCGCCGGTGAACTTCACCGGTTTATTATCAAAAGAGGCTCACTCCTTACCGTAAAGATCGTCGACGAAACGGGCGCGCCGGTCGAAGGCGTTCCGTTGATCTTCCGCGGCGCGGGCGCCTCCGAGACGGTTCCCACCGACGGCGACGGTGTCGCGAAATGCGCTACCATAACGGCGGAGAGCGTCGAAGTTACATTCGAGAGTGCGGAAACCGTCAACAAGACGATGGCGGCGGTGTGGCAAAGCCGGGAGGCGACGCCGGAGGCGGAGTATGCGCAGGCCGATTGCGGCACGGTTGCGGTTGTGTCGCGGCCCGGTTCGATCGAGACGCCGGAAGGCGAGGCCTTTTCGCCGCTCTCCGTCGAGGCGGGCACACCGAAAACGATCAGCGTGAGGCCGGGAAAGAACCGGGCATACCTTATAGAAATGCCCGATGTACTGCTCCGTACCGATTCCGCGGTGGTTCTGCCTGAAGGTGAAGCGCCCACCGATAAGGAGGGTGAACATGAGTCGCTCACGTCGGTAGGAATCATTGCAACGCTTCTCAGGTACAACGAGGAGCATGAAGGTAAAATGTTGTTCGTCGCGGGGCACGCGGACAAGGCCGGCAATGAGGGAGATAACGTCAAGTTGAGCGAACATCGGGCTAATGCCGTCCTGGCTCTGATCGAAGGCAACCGTCAAACATTCATCGATGCATGTATTGCAAAGCACTCCGAGGCGGACGTCACGCAGCTGTTCGATTGGACCAATCGTCAATACGGCTTCACCTGTAAGCCGACGGTCATGGACCGGGCTCCAAGCGATGAGAACTATGTAAGGTTCCGCAGTTCCTTCAACAAGTGGGTCGCAGGTCCGCCGGAAGAAGGTGAAGCCGATTCACGCGGGACGGAAATCAACGACTACGGCCGACTGCAACCCGACATATGGGGGGCGATGTTCGACCTGTACGCGCACAACCTGCGCGGAGAGCTCGGGGAAAAGGAGGCCGGTGTCAACGATCTCCGCGGCAAACTCGTCTGGGTCGACGGGTCAAACAAGACGATAGGGTTCGGCGAGAAGCATCCGACGAAGGAAAACACCATTGACGGCACCCGCAGCCAGGAAGACCGGCGCGTCGAGGTGTTTCTGTTTGACGAGAAGGAGAAACCCGATCTCGCGGCGACGAACGGCGAGGACGTATACGACGGAGAGACGTACGAGAAGACGCCCGTCGAGCCGATGGTGAGCGCGAAAAAGTGGACGGCGATGTGGGAGGTAAAGAAGGATCCCGAGACGGGAGAGGAGATGCCTGCGCGGATGGATGAAACACGCAATATGATAATCGAGGCGCCGGGTTTGGTTGGGGAAAAGTCTATGGAAGTCAAGGTGTATCAGATAATAAACGACAAAGAAGAACAAGTAACGGCCACCAAGACTGCCAGTGCTGACGCGGTGGGGGGCGGCATCCCATTTGGAGGCTGGTACAATCCGGAATTAGTCCAAAAGGCCGGATCGGGGTCATTACCTTATGTTAAGTTTCGATTCGAAGTCAAGGCTTCTTCGAGAACAGTATCCTCGGGCATACTACCGTATGGCGATACACTTGAACTTAGAGTCCTCTACGGCCAGTCCAGCGATTGGACGCCGCCGGATGAGCAGAAATACTGCATCCACAGCCCATGGGGGCAACGATCGGGGCGGTCTATTGAATGGAATGGGGAGAACGGGTGGATCCGGGAATTAAACCTGCCCCCGGGAGGAATCAGTCTGGTTCTCGGTGAGCGATACCTTTTTGGTGCAAATGTTTAGATCAGACGCTCCCTGTTTTTGACTTTGATCCAATCCTCTGCATCGCCTTGTCTCGTCGATGTTGAGGTAGAAAACACAATGGAGAGTGCATGGAAGATCGACAAATTATGAGCGGGCGCTGGCGCTTTGTTGATGTGGTTGCGCAGGCGCCACTCGAAATCGACTACCGTATTCTGAGTGCGTACGCTTGGGTGGGTAAGGTTGAGTTTCAAGTTAAATACACATTTAAAGAGAATAAAAAAGGAAAAGAAACACCGCCTCCTCCCATAATTAAAACATATCCTTCGGACGAACGACACACTGATCCGTGGGTTTATGCGGTGCGTTTCCGACCTGAACCGGGAACGGCCATCGAAGTCACGCTCATAGTTGACAATAAGGTTCAGTTGTCTGAAAAAATTGATATTGGCGTTCAGCTCAACCTTGCGCAGACACAGCAATTAACTCCTCACGCGTCCCGCCTGGTACGCGCGATCAATACGACTCCAACCGGGTGTCCCGCTTATACCGATGACCAGGATAAACCGGATGCCAAAATCGACACAACAACAATTCAGAATATCTTGAATTGGATCTGGCATAAACTCGATGGAGGTTTCGATCCGGTTTGGCTCGGTCCGGACGGAGGGCGTGGTTTAGCTCTTGACGAGATGAATCTCAGCACAACGGAGCTTCAATCAGAAGAATGGGCTCGCGGGTATTCGGAACTTGCTGTCGGCTCACGTTACGGTGGAGCGGAATCGGCGTGGTACTTCTTCCTATTCAATGGCGACAAGACCGATGGCCCCTCCACCAGACGAATGGCAGACCGGCGCGATGCCGGGAATGGGCGTTCGTGGTTTCCGGTAGGGTTCGCCTGTCAGCAGATGAGTACCTTGGGTCTGATGTTAGGCAATTATCCCTATGTTGATTTCAGTCCGGCATTGAATGCCGGTGGATCCTTAGCTCTTCCGGTTTTCAACACAAAGGGGGGACATGCCTATGGTCCGGGGGAAATGGCAGGTGATCCGCCCAAGAGCATCAGAACCCCGCGCGGTGGGTTGAATGCTACGCCTCCAGTGTGCCCCGGTACGGTATACGAGTTCTACAAAACGCCCAGTGTAGGCGGAGCTCACATCGGGACGCTCATCCGAGTCCATCCTGACCCGACCGGCTGGTGCGGCATTCAGTCCATTGATACAGGGGGACTGAACGCTCCCAATCGGGATACCCCGGAGAATTTTAACAATCGAAACTATGATGATCCCTGGCTCCTGAATGACGACCCCGTTCACGGAATAGAACCATTCAAGGGAGTCGGGGTACCTTATCCGAATACCCCACTCTCGCTTGCAACCATCCGAACCTGGTGGCCAATCGGGTTCGCTCGATTAGTATTGCGGCGGCGGAGCGATAAAACTGTCCTGTATGCCACGCCCATGCTCCGTATGCACTACCAGACTCAGGGGTTTCCTCTGGGGTTGTACGGGTGGTCTCTGCGCGGTCGGCCGTACGCGCCTGCCATAGAGGCGCTTTGGCAAATTACGATACCTCAAAGCGGATTCGCGCGTACTGCTGTTGATTCCGGTCCCGACATCACAATGACCCAGCTATTGCAAGCAGCAGGCATTCCAACCGACCATCCGGAAACGCCACTCCGTCCCACCGGACCGGGAGGTGGGCAACGTCTCTTCTTTTTTGCCTCGATCCAGGTTAATGCGAACGACCACGCGAGTCGAGTAGAAACCCCCCCGGCAGTCAACATCGGCATTTCATTGCCATGGGGCGTCCGCTCCAAGCACTCATCTGCTCCGGATTTTCCTCCACTTACGAACGTTCCTCCGTATTTCAGGGGTGACGAGTAACCGTAGCAGGCTCGGTAGGCAGTCATTTGCCTCCGACAGGAGACGAAATGAAGCATATGCGGCTTTGGCCAAGTGGAAAGAAGGGGGAGAAACCGCTATCTCCTCGACAAATTCCATTGTTTGATTGTAACCGGCAATCGGCTTGCTACCGGCAAAATACAGCGCGTCCCCTCCGCCAATCCCAACGGCGGTATCCCTCCCGTCCGCCGTGGGACCTTTACATCCTCTGCGATGCACTACGAAATAAAACGTCCTACCGTTCCAGCATTCTCATTATGCGGACATGCAGGTAAAAATGGGTCAACAACGGCGCCGAGAAGGCTATGTAACGCGCATTATCGATCGAAAGATGACGGCCGGATGTCATGAAGATGCAGTAGAGTGCAGCCGGAACAAGCCATAAAAGAAAAAGAACCCATTCGGGCCATCCTTTTCTTTTGGTTATCATCGAAAAAAGCACTCCACCCCACAAGCTTGCGAGGAAAGCGACGATGCTCTGTGTTCCGCATTGTATGGCAAGCGTTATCGTCTGTATTGACCGGTCTGATGCCAGACCGAATGAAATAATCAGCAGCAGCAGCAAAGATACGACTGCTTGAATACCGAAAGGCAGCAGCCACAAAGGGACTATACCCGCATGAAGGCATAGCACTTTTTTTACATTCATTTTCATACGCCGGTCACGGTAAAATATCCAAAATCTTCTGCAGCTTTTTATTGATAATATCCCTTCCTTTTTCGATCATTTCAGTGCCGGTGACGCCAATACTGCAGCGGATGGGGATACTCCCTTTCCCAGTGGGAGCCGGATCGGTGACCGCCCTTATTTTTTGATCCGGATGCTCGACATTGTGCTGTAATGCATCAATGAATATTTCCGCGACTTCCTGAGCCGCACCGGAAAGATATTCCGATGCATCACGAAGTGCTTTGCTGGTCAGTTTCCCCTGTTGCCGCAATCGATTGGTAAGATAATAGCATCCGAATTCTTCAATCTTGCTCTGAACAGCGGCGACCAGCGTAGATCTATTGGCAAGTGTTTTACCTGTAAAGGAACCGCCCAGCATTGTAAGGAAGTGCTTCGATCTGTTTTGCCAGATGGGACCGCCCTTGGATGTTCCGGGCTGCAGATAATCTTCAAGAATATCCCCAATAGGTGTCGTACTGCCTGAAGAAAATACCGGGGGCGATGGCTTGTTGGTGATTGCCGTATTCATTCCGGCAACATAAGCCGCGACATCGCCCTCAAGATTTATCGAGCCTCCGAAATTTGTTCCCGTAAATCTCGTTCGGGCTCTTGTCGATGGGCTTGAAACGCGTGAATTGGCCAGCATTGCCGCACCGCCGCCAAGATCTCCAATCCATGTTGCCGCTTCCAATCCGGAATGACCAAAGCCGACCATATTTCCAGTTTGACCGAACTCACGAGCCTCCACACCGATTATTAAATGGCCGAAGTCGAAATGGCGGTTACCGTCCGTTACGTCCTGACTCATTTGGAGCGCTTTAAAAAGATTGCATGCCAGAGCATCTCGTGGATCAAGGGGCATGGATACGGTTCCCCACATTCCTGAAGCATAAATATTGAAACCGGTATTACGAACCATGCTCTTTTCCTTTTTGTAATCAGCACTCCATATCGTTCCATAATATATACCTCTTATCGCCCGTAACCGGTCATTGCGGCCCGAAACACCCGAACTTTCAAGAAGGACCTCCGCATCTTTTACCAGTTGAACAAGTTCTGAAAAATTTTTTGCTTTACTGTACATTTTGGCGCAACGGACATTTGCGGCTCCCGAACCGGCGACAGGAAGAAACATTGGATCATTCGATGCCAGCAATACCGGTGAATCATCCGTACTACCAAGTCCGGGAACTGCATAGAGATCCGGCGCATCCGGAGGCGTCTGAGGTTCAGGATACGGCTTATCATAAAGAAATGAATAGGCATCCGAAAACATAATCAGCTCTTTCCAAGTTTTCGGTCCGATTTTTCCATCGACTTTAATATTTCCGTGCCATGACTGGAAAAGCTTCGTTGCCGTTTCAGTATTCTTTCCGAACCAACAATCGACTTTAATCAATTCCGGCAATTCATTTAAATAGGCGGCGACACTGTCATGAGAACCGGGAGTCAATTTCCGCCCCCCAATGCGCAACCAAATGATAACTTCATTAAGCAACTGCTGAGCCATGCCAACAGCCGGTCTTTTCTGCCTTTTCTTTTCGAGAGATGAGGGGGCGTTATAAATTAATGGCGGAAACAAATTGTCCGGATCATCCTCATCGGTTTCGTATTGTGCCGGGCCCCGTTCACCGCACTGATCGCATTGCCCGTTTTCCACACTTATGACTTTTATTGAATAGCTTTTACCGATCTGAATGGTAATCGGTTCTTCCTGCTTGTTTTTCGCCACTTTGAGCACATTTTCATTATCAGCGCTACTCTTGCTGTTCACCGTATCTGCAGCCATCTGCCGAATCCTCGCTGAAGCTTGTGTGAATGAAGTATCATTACCGCCTCTACAGCTTACGAATATATAATTCATTAACCGTAAACGTCTCGTTTACGGGATACATAACGTCGATTTCTACAATTATCCACGTCTTCCGGTTCTAACCGGTTGACAATGCCGATAATGAGCGATGGGATAGCCGGACATCAGCTTTACCACACGATCTCTACCTCGGCCGTATCGGCGGATGCTCCCTCTTCGGCAGCCAGGAAAGCGCGCCCTTTATCATCCGTCTCGACCGTCTTTTCTTCAGTATCGACTTTAAAAAACACCTTTTTGCCCTCGATTGGTTGGTCATCTTCGTCAAACAGAAAGACCTCGTACCCCTTGGCGGAATCCTCTGCCGTTTCTTCGTCATTAGAAGCAACGGGGGCTGTTATTGTCGTTGCATCTTCTCCTCCGTCAGTTGCGGGAACCGTCGTCGCCCCTTCTTCTCCCCCGCTTCCCGCAGCCCCCTCCTCCCATAAAATCCTCACATCCGCCTCGACCGCCGGATCCTCCGCCGGGTGTTCCGCGATGCCTTTCTCGTCGGTCGGTACAATCGTCGCTTTACCCGCTACGGTAAATTCGACCTTGACCCCTTCGATCGCTTTTCCCTCGTCGTCGACGACTTCGGCCCTGTACATCTTCGAGACCGGTTTGAGATCGATCGGCGCCTGTCCGCTGCTTTTACTGCGTGCGCTGCCCTCGAAACTCAGCTTCAGCTCTGCTCCCCGTTCGTTCGGGTCGCTCACCACCCACTGGATTCGCGCAGTGCCGCCTTCGTTTTTCCCGCGCTCGGTCTCGATGCGCATGGCGGGGTCGGTGCCGGCGTCGAAAATATCGAAGGTCACCGGAGCTCCTTCGGGATACCCGGTCACATCGACGAGCAACTCGACCGTGTTCCCTATTGCGGCAATCGCGGGTGACTCCTCTTTTCGGGCTTCGTCGACATGCGCCCACCGTGGATTTGTGACGGTGATCGTACTTGCCGGAGTCGTCTCAAGATCGTCGGTAAGCGCGGCTGCCTCACTGCTGAGTTCCCGCGCAATGGGGATGTAATATTCGTAGGCTTTCGACCGTATAAGCTCGATCACCCGGGGATCGCTCTGGTAAGTAAGAGGAATATGTGCCATGGAAATAATTGCACTATCAAGGAGTGTCCTGATAAAATTGATTCTTCCCTCATAGTCGGAATAGTCTGAACAGTATCGATTGATATCGTAGGTGACCTTCTCTGCGGCACTGAGCTGGTTGAAAACCTGTTCGGTAAAAAAAATGAGATCATGAAGCGGCATTTCCGTAAGAAACCGGCGGACCAGCTCAAAATCGGTGGTTACAAACGGGCAATGATGGGAATTCATGGTATCGGTTTTTCCCTGAAAATATAACGTAATTGTCTGATTTGATAATATAGATCACGGAAACCGGTTTTGACTGTGATCTGCGTCACACTTTGGCAATAATTTCTTTGATCAGGAGTTGATCAGAGCCTTTTCCTGCCCGAGGCAAGCCTGTTTCCTTCGATGTTCGCATAACGTAATTTTATAGTCAACCCTGTTACATTCAACAGAAATAGGACACGCATGCACATTCTTCTCATCGGCGGCACCGGGAATATCTCTTCTGAAGTTGCACTTCTGCTCCATCAGCAGGGGCATACCATCACAACGGTCACCACAGGAAAAAGACCGGTCCCGAAAACGTATCACGCAATCCACCTTGACCGGAATGACTCCGTCGCATTCAAGCAACAGCTGGGCGCAGTACGCCCCGATGTGGCGATCGATTTTTTCGCTTTTGTTCCGGAACACCTTAAAACCTGTCATGAGACCTTCAAGGGCGCCATTACACAATTCATCTTCATCAGCAGTGCCGCGGTGTACGAAAAACCGCACCGTCGTTTCCCGATCACGGAGAACACTCCTCGATCAAATCCTTTTTGGTCATACGCTCAGGATAAAATCGCCTGTGAAAAGTACCTTGAATCAGTCCATTCTCCGGAATTTCCCGTAACTATCGTCAGGCCGTCACACACTTTCGGCAACCAGTGGATACCCTCTCCGATCAACAGTAATGATTTTACGATTGCACGCCGCATACTCGACGGAAGGCCGGTTATCCTCCACGATAACGGGGAATCACTCTGGACACTCACTGCCGCCTCTGATTTCGCCGCAGGTCTTGCAGGTCTTGCAGGGAACGTCAAAGCGCTTGGCGAGGCGTTCCATATCACCAGCGACGAAGCGCTCACCTGGAACCAGATCTACCGGCTCATCGGCGACGCACTTGGAAAAGAAGCGATCATTGAGTATATCCCTTCCGAAATCCTTGCCCGGGAGTATCCGGAATCGTACGGCATGCTCTTCGGAGATAAAAAGGAACACGGCGTATTCGATAACCAGAAAATCAAACGGTTCGTTCCGGGGTTTGAATGCAGAAAAGGCATCAAACTGGCGATTGAAGAGTCAATAGGCTGGTTTCTGACCGAACCTTCACGCCAGGCAATCGATGTGCAGGATGATAAACTCATCGATCGGCTGATTACCACATGGCGCCGGAGTAATACCTCCATCTCTCTTAAATAACAACGGGAGACATGGGGCTTTCCCTACGCAGTCAACTTACAGCGGGAACATGCCCTTCGGGTCGTATCCGTTGAAGCGAAGCGTAATAACCCCGATCTCCCTTCGGATACCCATCAGTTTCTTTTCATTGACCAACACCAACCTATCGGAAACTATGTTATAATGGTTATCGGCTCCATATATCTCTGAGGAGCATTTTTCAGCCTGCTATATATGCAATTATTTCTTATATTATATCGATAGACAGTTACTGATCGATTAAGGGCTGGAACCATCCTTACATAATATTTCCGGCCGGCTGGTTTTTCGCTTATTTTATATTCCATTGGTACACCCGATGTGCCGGAGAACGGTATGGTCGATCCGATAAAATCCTTCTTCAGCAGTTTCATGATTGTATGCTGTCTCATGACCGGCCTTGCTCCCGTACTCATGACCGGCTGCGACAGGAACCCGGTGATGCATCGTGATAATGATTCCGTCCTTAAAACCGCATCAGTAAATGGAACGCCGCCCGTCATCGGCGGCTACAAGGTATATTACGGCGACCTCCACAATCACTGCGCGGTGTCGGAAAAAGTTGGAACTCCCGATGAAGCGTTCCTCTATGCACGCGATACCGCCGGACTGGATTTCTTCGGGCTCTCCGACTACGATTGGTCCATCGCGGATACCGAGTGGGATGAACTCAAAACCGCGGCCGATGCCCATAATGAAGACGGGGTTTATGTCACTTTCATAGGATTCGAGTGGAGATCCGACGATTACGGGCATGTCGGAGTTTTCAACACCGACGATTACTGCCTTACCTCAGATCCGCAGACAAATACCTTTTCCGAACTCTGTTCCTGGCTTTCAGCGCGCAATTCCGTGGTTTTTCTCTATCATCCGGGACGTCATAAGATCGCAAACGAATTCAACCGTTTTACCGGCGGTCCGTACGAGTATATCGTCGGTATAGAGCTTTGGAACCGTAACGATCCTTTCAGCGTATTTTATTACAATGACGGCATGTATCCCGACGACAACAATAAAAGCTATTTCGACGAAGCGCTCTCCCGCGGGTGGAAACTGGGAGCGGCAGGCGGTGGGGACAATCACACCGGCACCTGGGGCACCCTGACCGACTCCCGCCTGGCGGTTCTCGCCGAAAACCTGACCCGGACCGACATCCTCTCTGCGCTTCGCGCGCGCCGTTTCTATTCAACGCTCGACAAGAATCTCGTGCTCTCATTTAAAATCGGCAATGCGGAAATGGGTTCGACGATCCCGGGAGCCCGGTATCAGGTTGAAGTCCAGGCGTTCGACGCAAACAACGAAGAGTTCACCAATGTCACGCTTTTCAATTGCAGCCATGACATTGAAAGAAAATGGGACCTTGCAACCGCGACGGTTATGATCGCCGATTCCATCGAAACCTTCGACGGAAATTATTTCTATGTAAAAGTCCGGCAGACCGACGGCGATGAAGCGATCTCTTCACCCGTCTGGATTTCGGGGGGAAGGGTCAATGCTCCCCCCTCGTGTACGGTGACCGCTCCTGTTGACGAAGCGGTTTTCAATTCCCCGGCGTCATTCGCCGTTACCGCTGATGCCGCCGACACCGACGGTTCCATCACGTGCGTTGCCTTTATGCTCGACGGTTCAGTGATCGGTGTCGATTCTGCGGCACCCTACCAGGCTTCGCTTACCGATATCGCCACCGGCTCATATTCCTTGAAAGCCCGTGCATACGACAATCAATATGCTGCAACTACATCGAAACCGGTCACGGTGATCGTACGGTATCCCGAAGGAACCCAAACGGTCGATCGCCGTATCGCGGCCGGCGCCGACGATGCCGAAGAAAACCGGGCAGGGAAAGTCTCCCTCACCAGCTCCGATCTCGAACTGGCGGACGATGCCGACCCGCAATCGGTGGGACTGCACTTTACCGGCTGCGGCATTCCCCCGGGATCCGCCATCAACATCGCCACCCTTCAGTTTACGTGCGACGAGACTTCAGATGAACCGACCGTTGTTTCCATCAGCGGCGAAAATGCGGACAACGCCGCACCTTTTACCAACACCACCGGGAATATCTCCGGCCGGACGAGCACCGCCGCGGCCGTTTCCTGGACCATTCCCGCGTGGCTCGCGGCCGATGAGGCGGGGATCAACCAGCGCACCCCCGATCTGAAAACGATCATCCAGGAAATAGTCAACCGCAGCGGTTACACCACCGAATCCTCGCTGGTTTTCATCCTTTCCGGCGGCGGGAGTCGCATAGCGCAATCGTATGAAACGTCGTCCGAACACGCACCGCTGCTCCATGTGGAGTATGTACCGAACAACCCGCCGGCCTGCAGCATCACCGCCCCCGACAATGGAGCGACCTTTACCGCGCCGGCGGAGGTGACCATTATCGCTTCCGCGCACGACAGCGACGGCACTGTAACGGGGGTTGAATTCTTCGTCAACGGAAAAAGCGCCGGCCGTGATAGTGATGCCCCGTTCAGTTGTATCCTGAAGGATGGCGCTGCGGGGCCGTACGTCATTACGGCGGTTGCCGCCGACAACGCCGGCGAGTCCGTTACTTCGGCGCCGGTTGTCATCACCGTCAACGCGCCGCCGACCTGCAGTATTACCGCGCCGACCAGCGGTTACACCTTTATTGCCCCGGCGGATGTTTCAATCTCCGCATCCGCTTCGGACAGTTTCGGAACAGTAGAGGAGGTTGAGTTATTTGTCAACGGGAAAAAAGCCGGGAGTGCCGCCGACGCTCCCTACGTTTTCCGGCTGAAGGATCTGGAAGCCGGTTCGTACGCCGTTACCGCAGTCGCAACGGACAGCGACGGCGCAACCGATACCTCCACGGTGGTTCCATTCACCGTCATAGCACTTAACAAACCACCCGTCTGCGCCGTTACCGCTCCCGAGGCGAATGCGCTCTTTTTTTCTCCGGCGGTGGTGACGATCGAGGCGGCGCCGCGCGACAGCGATGGAACCGTTACCGGGGTTGAGTTCTTTGTCAACGGTTCACGGGCCGGCAGCGATACCGCTGCTCCGTTCAGCCTGACGCTCGACACTCTTTTCGAGGGAACGTATGCCGTTTACGCAGTCGCGACCGATGATGACGGCGACCGATCGGCATCGCCGGCCATTCAGTTCAGCGTCAGACTCCCCCCGAACTCGAAACCTTTCTGCGCCATATTTTCTCCTGAAGGCGACAACACCTTCCGGGCGCCCTGCGATCTGAAGGTCGGCGTTACGGCAACCGATGCCGACGGCAGGGTTGCGAAAGTCGCCTTTCTGGTCAACGGTCGCAATATCGGCGAGATCCATCACGTACCGTTTATATTCGGCCTTACCGATCTCGACAGCGGACAGTATTCGATTGCGGCAGTGGCGACGGATGATGAAGGATCGAGCGATACATCGGAGACGGTCTTCGTTACCGTTAAAAAGACGATGACAACGGGCATTACTCATGAACGCGACGATGACAACGGCTCGAACACCGTGCCGGTGCCGGGAGAACAAACGACGCCGTCCTCCCCCCCCGCCGCCGACCGTGGGTCGTTGTGCCCGGTTGTTACCACCGCCGCGCGGAAGACGTACGGCACTCAGGTAAAATCCGCCGCCTCGTTAATAATCCCACTGCCGCTTCCTGCTTCCGGAAATCGCTGTTCACCGACCATTGCGGATACGAACAACAGCGTGCAGACCCGCTCCCCGGTTGACGGAGTGAAGCAATGCCGCACGCCGCGTTACCGCCGCCTGTCGATTACACGGCTGACGCTCCTGCAGAAATGCCCGCGCTGGATGTTCAGGTGGTTATTGCGCTCCCGCATCCGGCATGCCGAATCTGTTGACGGATAGGTATCCGGCCGGCTACTGCCCCGTTTTGGTTCTCCGCGCCCCGCTCCTGACCGTTCCGTTTCCCAGCACGAGTTCATAGAGCGTTACCGGCAGATGGCGCCACAATTGTCTGCTCGTACGACGTTGATGGACTTCGGCCATCCTTTTATGCAGCCGGTGCGCCTGAAGAACGAACGCTTCGAGGTTGGCTTCAACCAGCTGGGGGAAAGGCGAACCGTCGGTCTCTATGGAAAGAAAAGGAAGCGTTCCCATGTCGGCATAGTGCCGCGCCCGTTTTTCCCACCCTGTCAACCGCGCCTTTCCTTCGGGATTCATCTCTTTCTTCAGCATCGCTTCGGCCATGCGCGACGGCATGCATCCGAAGGGACCGATTGCAATCACGCCGCAGGAATCATGCAGGATCTCCCGCAGCCCGAGACCCACGGTCAGGATCGTCTCCCCGCGGAACTGTTCACTCAGCAGATGCCTGACCCCCTCGATGGTCGTTGCGACATCGATCATGTCGAAGCGGCAGAGACCGCTTGCGGCAAGCAGCGATTTGATACGGTTTTCCCACCACTCCTGGATCCGGGCGAGCAGCTGCATCCGCAGCCGCTCCTTGAGGGAAAACTGCCGCTCCCCGATGCCGTTGTTGACGATATAGTTCGAGTAGCAGATATATTCGGTGATCGGCGCCACGCGGGTGATGAATCCCTGACGTTCCATATAGTCAATGATATTCTTCCGGGAGAATTCATCGTTCCGTACGTAAATCTCTCCGATCAACGACACCGTCGGCAGATCTTCCACCCGTTTACGCAGCGGAATGCTTTTAAGGCGCAGGGCCGCCGATGCCAGCAGCGTGCTCAACCGTACCGAAAGCTTCCCCTCGAACCAGGTAATCATCTCCCGCCATATCGTTTCAAACTCGACGAGGGCCGCTGCTGTATCCTTCGCGGCAACCGACAGCGCACTCCTGATGTCCCCGAATACATCGGCAACAAGCAGCGCCTGCCAGGCCCGCAGGAGGATCCTGCTCCCCAACCCGCCGTAGCCGTTTTCATCGGTCATGGTCAGCACCGCGACATTTTCGATTTGTTCATGTTCAATCAGCTGTTCAAGGGCGACGCAGTACTGCCCCAGCCTGCAGGGACCCCCGCCGGTGGCCATGAAGAAGAGCGTCACCTTCCAGGTATCCCTGCGCCTGCGGATATACCGCATGAACGCCCCGGTCGTCAGGATATAGGGAAGGCATTCTTTACATGAGGTACAGGAGCGGCCTTCGAGCAGCACCTCCTTGTCCGCCACCGGAAGCGCCCGCGCGTTGATGCCCGCCGAACGTAACACCGCCGCGGCGCCTTCGGTCGCGTAACGCCCCATCGACGGAAGTACCACCTCGACGTCCGGATGGGTAAGCGGCAGTTTCCTTCCATGTGAGGTCACTACCTGAAGGCCGGTACTGTAGGCCACTTTCGCCGCCCTGAACGCCATCGTTTTCGGTGAAGGCGCCGCCCGCCGGTAAAACGACGTCATGATCGCAAGGGCCGCTTCGACGCGGGTATCGATGCCGGCGTCGGCGGTATGCTGATCGAGTTCGAGGGTAAGCGACGGTTTCTCCCTCATCACCCGGCGGAAGTAACCGAGCAGAAACGAATCGGGACCGCATGAAAAATTGGTGATGAAGCAGCCGAACAGACCGGGCCGCTCCTTTACGTACTGAGCGGCTTTCATGATCTTCTGTCCCATGGCCCAGAACATTTTTGCATGCACCTGATACCGGGCCGCGGGCAGCATATCAAAAGGAATGACCATAGTGCCGCGTGAGGCGATTTTATGCGGAATTCCCATATTGGTATCGTCGGTAAAGGCATTATAGGGACGGCCGAACAGGACCACCGCCGGCCCACCCCCTCCGCCTTCGAGCCTTTCGAGCGCCTTCCGCCCGGCTTCAACAAGCCGCTCCTCAAAAGCCCGCTGGCGGGCACAGGCGAATGAGAACGCCTCCGTCGCCTGTCTCTCCCCCTTTCCCATCGCCGCCGCCATCGGCAGCATCGCCTCGCGCCCCGCCTCGTAGGAGATGTCCATACGAAGCACCGGGCTTAAAAGTGTCACACCGCTCTGTTCAATCTCCTCACGAAAGGTCGTTTTGAGGTAATAAGGCTCGCCCTGAACAAAAACGCAGGCTCGGCTGTACGTCGGGACATTGGGCACCGGCACCTGCAAAACGTGCGGCAGAAAAATATAATCGGGCTTCTGCGCAAGCAGACGGTAGAAACTGCCGTGGGCTATTTCAGCCGGCAGGCAAAACGCAGATTCGGCACGGCCAATGCCCTCCGGATCGATCCGGTCGGGAATGAGAAGAGAAAATCCCAGCCGCTCGAAAAAATGCGAATAGAGGGGGAAGAGCGAATGCGTAAGGAAAGAGCGCATGATCCCTACAGTGCGGCCCGGAGTGCGGTCGGCGGGCAGGGATGTCGTAAACGCGGCCCCGTATTCGTACAGCAGCATCTTCTGACGCACTGCGACAAGGTCAAGGTCCGCCGTGTCGATTTCGCGATGCAGCCGGAGATTGTAATAACGGTTGCACATACCGCCGAAGGGGTATGTTTTCCCGTCAAGGCGAAGACGGCCGATCACGCATTTCCGGTCGCATTTTTCAGTGCCTCCGTTGCAGACGAAACTGCTTTCCCTGACCGCTGTCCGCTGCGCAAGTTCATCAAGATCGAAAACCGCCGCTTCGATCTGTCCCGAAGCGATCTGTTTTGCCGCCTCCAGCGCAACACCGAAGGCACCCATAAGCCCGGGATCGGGCGGAACGATGATCCTGCAGTTCATGAGCGAAGCCATGGCAAGCGGTACTGCTTTATTATAACAGACCCCGCCCTGCATGAAAACTTTTTTGCCGACCGGTCGCGCTCCCTTGACCCGGTTGAGATAATTCAGACAGATCGAGTAAACGAGTCCCGCAAGAATATCATCCCGGACGATCCCCTCCTGTCCGGCGAGCTTGATATCGCTGCCGATGAAGGCTGCGCATTGATCGGTAAAATTCGGGGGGTGGAGACCGTTGAGTGCCGCATCACCGATCGCCTCGGTGGCGACATTGAGTGATTCACGCGCCGCCTCTTCCAGAAAAGAGCCGGTGCCGGCGCTGCAAGCTTCATTCATCGCATAATCGGAAGGAACTCCGCCGGTCAGGAAGGTGTATTTGGCATCCTGCCCGCCGATTTCGAAAATGGTATCGACATCATCGGCAAAATGGGCCGCGGCGGTCGCGTGAGCAATTATTTCATTGATGACACAATCTGTCAGTGCATGAAGTGCCGCTATCTGCCTCCCCGACCCGGTCACCCCGAGACCGGCAACTGCCACGCCGGAAGCAGTGATCCGCTCCCTGATTGCCCGGTAACAGTTCCGTGACGCCCCGACCGGGTCACCGTCGGTCCGCAGATAGACTGCTGCGACGATTGCGGAATCACTCATCCGCATGAGCACCGCCTTGGTGGTGGTCGAACCGACATCCAGGCCGAGAACGCAGCGGTCTCCGGCGTTTAAGGAACCACGCACGCCGCTTTTAAAATCAACAAGGTCCCGGGCCGATAAGAGCGGTTTATGTTCTCCGAACGAGTGGGACGCTGTCATGATCAACCGCTTCCGGTCAAGGGGCAGTGAAATGCACTCATGATTGACCGCCCAGAGCGCTGCGCCGTACGCCTCGAAACAGCCGGCCGGCTCGGGGATGTCAATACGGTCGAAACGTTCCCTGAGTATGGCGATGAGGGCCGTATTGAAGGCGCCGCCGCCGATAAACGCGACATGACGGCACCGGCGATCCTTTACGAGGTCGGCGATTTTTTCTGCCATCATCCGGCACAATCCGGCAACGACGTTCCCGCGTGGCTCTCCTTTATTAAGAGCATGGGTACAGTCGCTCTTGCAGAACACGCTGCACCGGCCGGCGATTTTACAGGGTCTTCCATTTGCCGCGAGCGCGACCGCCTCGTCGAGCGTCAATCCGATACGGCGTATCTGCTGAAGGAAAAACTCACCGCTGCCGCTGGCGCATTTATTTCCCGAATGCACCGCTCCGATCCCGCCGTTTTTCGTGAGCCGGTAGACAAGCTGGGTTTCCCCGCCCGAACTGATGACCGCATCGGGGAAATCACCCGAAGGGTAGGTTGCGGCAAGGGCGCATTCTACGGCATGCGGTTCGGAAATGGAGGTAAGCGTCACCGACCTTCTGAAGGAACGGCCGGTAATGGCGATGCGATCGACCGGAGCTTCTTCGATCCGGTCGAGATAATCGAACAGCGCGCGTCCGGGATTGCCCTCATGTACGATCCGATGCGTGGAAAGAATTTCAGTCTTTGATCCGCTTACCTGTACCACAACCGCCTGAAGGGTAGAGGTACCGAAACAGATACCGAGAGTTTTCATGTAAAACTAACTTTCAATTTTAAATTATTCCGCCGCGACATGCCCCGCCCCGCCTTGAATGGAAAAACAATAATTTCTCCCCCCTCGACGGCACTTCGGTTCATGCTGTCGTCAGAAAACAAAGAGACGCTGCCTATCCCGGAATTATTTTGAGAGCTGACGTCTAAAAATACACCGCGGCTTTATTCCATTCAAAATCATAGGAGCAATTCGTCAATGTATGACAGCAAAGATCCCCAATCGATAGAAAAATACTCTTCAGCGATCACTCTGTCCGATATGGAAATTTTTATCTTCCCGGAACTCCTCTACGCCCTTGTTCTTGCGAATATCATGTCCCCGCGCATCTGGAAGTGGCGTCATGACCGGTGGTTTTCAGAACAGGATTCCACAAATCCCCTCAGGCGAATACACCGTCTCAAACAATTTATTATGGACCACTTTTCATTCAACCTCGACCTCGATACCTGGGGACTGACCACCAAAGAGGTTGAAATCGCCCGTTTTAATAAACATATCGATGAAGCCGTCCTGGCTGAAAGCAATGCACTTTTCGGTTACGAAGGAGATAAATACTATTTCGATATCGATATCAGAAAACATTTCGGGCTCGACCGCTACACATCGAACGTTATCCCCTACTGGAAGACCGAAACCGTCGAAGCCATGGAAGCGTTTCATTTCAAAGAAGGGTATCCGACCGGCGCCGGAGAATGCGTCTCGCTGTCGACACTCTACGCCGCCGCCGCCTTTATTGTCGCCGGGATACCGCTCGATGATATTTATCTGCTTGCAACGCCGCTCCATTCCCAGAACTTTTTCGCCGTCAATGACGGCATCTTATCCAATAACCGGCGTATACTCACTAAAACAATGTGGTTTAACGGCACTGAAATATCGACAAAAGCGAGGCGTGCGCTCGAAAATGAACGGGTTACCGTCGTTGCCCATCGAACGGGATATATTCATACGGTTTATGATCGGGCCACGATCGATACAACATCTTATACCCGTTTCAGTGACCGGATAAAAGCCTACCTCACCACACCCGTCACCTTTGAAATTCTAGCCAATTTCCTTCGCCAGAACAGCAAACTGCATACATGCTTCCAGATTGCGCATAATTGCTGCGGCAAGCCGCGTTATATCGAAGCGGAGAAGGTATACCACTACGAACACTCGAGCAAGGCGCGCGTGGGCGATGCGACGCGGTCGAATCTTCTGCATGAAATCGAGGAGGACGAGTTCTATACGCAACCGCTCCCCGACCGGCTGATGCTCGACGAGCTTGAGGCGTTTTTCAAAGGGAAATCGCTCCCCGCCGACGAAAAGGAAACCGCCGACAAACTCAAGCACTACCTCCACCACAACTGCTACAACGTAGAGCTTGTCGTACGCGACCTGCTCCGTTTCTGCAGAACGGCACCGCGGCTTCCCGGTACGGCAAAAACCCGGCAGGCGCCGGATGCCGTCGTCGATCTTGACAAAGTGACATCACCGGAAGGGGCCGTTGAGCGGCTGGAGCGCCTCCGTCCGCTCAACGACACGGCCGATCTGGCGTTTACGGCGCTGCGCGATCTGAGCCGCGCCCCCTGGAAGCCGTTTCTCAAAGCGGCGCTCGAGCGTAACCCCGTATCGATCAACGCCGCCGGGACGCTCCCGCCTCAGGAAATCTACGATCTGCTCTGCGCCTTCTCATCCGATTCAATCTACGACGGCCCGGTGCGGCTTGCACAACCCGATGAAGTATGGAATTACCGGCACGGCGACGGGCTCGAAAAGGCGATCTGCCTGATGAACATACTTCGGAACCGCTCTCCGGGAGATCAGGTCACCCTGGAATGGGAGTCCCCGGATTCGGTTTATCTCCGCCACGACCGTCGTAAATATACCTTCCCAACCCGGAAAAAAGTGCCTCCTCCGGCAGAAAATGATTTTTCTTTTGCAGTAACCTGATTTTTTATTTATATTTTCTCGCCATAGACAAAACAAATCATCGAAATGCTGCACACGACATGGAAACTGTTGCTCACCTGAATACTTCAAATATTTTCATGACGTTATTGGCTTTTGGCTGATGGTAGGGGCTGTCTATTTTTTATTCAAGCGGTGACCGTATATATATCTTTTAGTCGGCAACGGGATATTTTTGAACCGGAATGGTCCAAGAGGGCACTTTATGAAGTGAATTGGTCTGCAGAGGAATGTAGGAAAAATTACCGTTACACATTGAAAAATATAGCACTTAATTTAAATAGACCTAATATTTAAAAAAGTACATCGTACTCTTTCTTGTAAGGAGTTGCATACATGGAACGAAGAATGATCATACCCGATGAAACTTCATTGGAGTTGTATTTAAAAGATATAAGTAAAAATGCCGCTCTCTCTGCCGAAGATGAGGCCCGCCTGGCAGTGCGGATTAAAAAAGGCGATCGAAAGGCACTCGAGAAACTTATCAAGGCAAATTTGCGTTTTGTAGTAAGCGTTGCGCGTAACTATCAGAACCAGGGGCTCCCTCTCGGTGAACTCATCAGTGAAGGGAATCTCGGTTTGATTCAGGCTGCGAAGCGTTTTGATGAAAAAAGAAATTTCAAATTCATATCATACGCCGTATGGTGGATCCGGCAGGCAATTCTGCGCGCTCTTGCCGACCGGTCAAGAATAACCCGCGTTCCGCTCAACCGGATCGGAATCATTCATAAAGTCGGCAGAACCCAGAGCAAACTCGAACAGCGCTACCGGAGAATGCCGACGCTCGATGAAATCGCCAAGGAACTCGGCCTTGCCGAAAGCGAAGTGATCGAAATACAGAAAATCGGCAACCGCTA
>JAFGIW010000067.1 GCA_016929415.1 Chitinispirillaceae bacterium
AGGTATTTCGAGCATTGTTGTCATATCCATTCCTTAAGCGTTAGGTTTCCGGTGCTTTGCACCGTTTCCACTATGCCGCTTTCGCAGCGGCGTATTTACCGGCATCTGCAGCAGCGCAAAGGAGTCTGTAAAGCGGCGTGTTAATCGCTCAATTTAGGATAAACATACCTGTAGCTTGGAGTACTGAAACGAATCTGCCGGTTGAAGTCATCACACCGGTCATTATATATACTTATTTATTGCAAATGATGAAGCGGCAGCGTTAACCGTTAAAACCGTATACTACTGCGAATATCTATAACTCTATAACGAAGGAGTTCAACGTATGTTCGGATGTCATATTGGGAAATTGTTTCAGGTATCGGTTTCCGGCGGGTCCTACCAGGAAGGTCTTACCGCTGTCATTCAGGGAGTTCCGCCGGGGTTAGTCTTTACCGAACAGGAGATCTACGGGGATATGCTGTTGCGGAAACCGGGATCGGACGAACTCTCCTCGCCGCGTAAGGAACCCGATCTTCCGGTCATTTTCACGGGAATCAACGCTGCCGATACCATTGAGGGGGCGGGTAATGAAGGGCATACAAACGGCACTCCGCTGACGCTGCTCATCCCGAATCTTGACCGTCACTTCATCCACATCAAACAGTACCAGGACACCAACCGTACGCCGCGCCCGGGACATGCTTCGTACGCCACCTTTCAGAAATACGGTCCGGATGACGATGCGATCGGCGCCGGTATTTTCAGCGGCCGTTATTCATCGACAATAGTAGCGTCGGGGTATATCGCAAAAAAGGTGTTGCAGAAGTGCGGAATCGAAGTCTTCTCCTATGTGAAAGAGTTGGCGGGCGTAAAATGCCCCACCCTCGATTACGGCATGGTCGCCGAAAAAACCCTACAGTATAAAAAAATGCGTCGCGATTACGATCCTTTTTACCAGCAGATCTATGTTAAAGGGCGGGTAAGGACCGAAATGCGTTTTCTTGAAAAAATGCGTATTTTCGCGGAAATCGAAAAGGAGATCGATCCCATCCGTGCTACCGCCGCACCCATGGAACGCCGGAAAATAGAAAAGGAATACGGGGTTCACCATATCGTCAATTGCCCGGATATTGCAGTCGCCCAGGAAATGGTCGATGCAGTCAACCGGATCTCCGCAACCGGCGACAGTGCCGGCGGGATTGTAGAGATTGTCACCCGTGGAGTGCCGGTCGGCGTCGGTGAGCCGGTTTTCAATAAACTCGATGCCGAGCTGGGAAGGATGCTGGGTATCGGTGCGGTAAAAGGGGTTGAAATCGGTGCGGGTTTCGGCGTCAAGGATATGACGGGATATCAGAATAACGACCGAATGCATGCTGAAAACAGGAAGGTGATTTTCGATTCAAATAACGCCGGCGGCATCACGGGCGGTCTGGCGACAGGCCAGGATATCATTTGCCGGATAGCGGTTAAGGGGACGCCGACCATCGATAAAAAACAGAATACCATTGATAAATATACGCTTGATAATCGCGAATTGGCCGCGATCACCCGCCGGGATGCAACCATCGTCTCGCGCATCTGGCCGGTCGCGGAGAATTATACCGCGCTCGTGCTTCTCGATTATCTGGTTGCACATTACGGGTATCAGGCATTGCGATCGAAAATGAGCTGAAATTGGGCCATTCGGCGCTACTGTTTCAGCTGCTGCAGCACCGCTTCACGCATGACTGCAACCGGCGCGGCGCATCCGGTCCATGCCTCGAACTGCAGGGCCGCCTGATTGACAAACATGTCAAGCCCGGAAACCGTCTTTAAACCCCGCTCCTCCGCATCGGCCAGAAGCCTGGTGCGAAGAGGGTTGTAGACGATGTCCATCACTGTCTGATCCGGCCGAAAGAGGTGTTTGGGAATCAGGCTTTCGCCCTCCTTGGGGTGCATGCCCACGGGCGTTGCGTGAATGATCACATCGGCCTTTTCCATTTCAGCGCCGAGCGTGCGATCGTCGAGCAGCGCGTCGTCGATCGCGGTCGCGTTTTTTGAGCGCAGATCGGATGCGAGGCGGGCGAGTTCATCCGGAATCACACCAAGCAGGCTGATGGAGGAAGGTGACGCGTTGTGCGCCAGATCAAACGCCAATGCCCGTGCTGCGCCGCCTGAACCGAGAATAAGGATTCGCTTGTCCGCAAGCGGGGCACCGGCATCGAGCAATGCTTTTCTGCCTCCCGGACCGTCGGTGCCGAGTCCCTTAAGCCGCCCGTTCTCTTTCACCACGGTGTTGACTGACCCGATTCCCTCGTCCACCTTGGATATTTTGTCGAGAAACGGAATGACAGCCACCTTGTGCGGAATGGTGACCGACAGACCGCGGAAGTTTTCCAGCGCACGAACGCCGCGGATCGCGCCTTCAACGTCTTCCACCCGAAAGGCAAGATACACGAAGTCGAGCCCGAGCTCCACAAACGCGCGATTGTGAATGGCGGGCGACATGGAATGGCCGACGGGATTGCCGATAATGCCGAGGAGTTGTGTGGATGTGGAAATTTTCGGGTGATTTGTCATGGGTACCTCCGATACTCCTACACTGTTTAAAATGAAAATAGGCGCTCTTAAGGAGAAAAAGCAAGGATCGAAGACGACTGCACACATGCGCCGGTCGCTTCCCTCCTCAGAAGAAAAAACTGAGCGTCAGCGACACTCCGGCAAGCGCCAGCGTAACGCCGGCGGCGCGCTCGCAGTTCTTTGCAATAGTGAAATTATGCTCGAAAGGGTCGGGCTTCTTGCCGCGGTCATCCCGGTCGAGCTCTTGATACTTTTTATAATACACCCGCTCGACCACGAAGCAGGCTGCCGAAGAGGCGCCGAGCAGGAGGGTCGGAATGAAAAACCTCGAGTGATAGAAGCGCCGTCTGCCCATCTCGATCACATAGGTATGCATCCCCGGCGAGGAGAGGTCGATTCTGCGTCGGATCGGCTCGAAGCCTTCGTGTTCGCCGGTTATCCACAAGTAGCCGACCGGTGTGATCCATTCGAGCGGGGTTATTCCCTCGAGTCCGCTTTTCGAACGGATGGTCGCCCCCTCGGGAACCGACTGTATCCGTAAATGGCAGATGTACTGCGTGCGGAGGTTCTCGACGATTTTACGCATCAGGACCGATTCGAAGGTCGACATTTCCTCGGGAGTGTAGTCGAGCGTAAGGAGCGGGTTTTTCTTGGCCAGTTTCAGTTGTCGTGACGACCAGTCATCCACCCGCAACAGCGAAACGACCATCAGGGCCGACGTGTCGTAAAGGGATACCGTTTCCGAATCCACAATTCCTGAACTGTCGCCAGCCCCCGGTATCAGCTTCTGACGCTCGGTAATTGAAATCAGCATCGAAAGAACCATCACCAACTCCTCCTGAACGGCAGTGTCGGAAAGAGATGCCCTGGTGAGAGGGGTGATACAGTAGCCGATCTCCTTGAGCGGCTGTTTCAGTTGCCGGTAAAGCCTTTTATTAAACCCCTTCGGCGTGAATCGGGAAACCGAAGAGTCGGCAAAGAAAAAAAGCGGCCTTTTTCCCGGCCCGCACTCAGATGCCTGTGCTTCATGCGGGGCAATCAGTGGGCAGAAAATGAGAATGCATGAAAGAGTGTAGCTTAAAAATGGGAAAATACCTGAACGCGTCATGATACGTCTTCGAAATTAGAGTTCCCTTTTATGTCCCGTCTCCGTAATATAGCTTAAATATCAGTGCAGCTTCCAGAAAAGAGGGGGGATAGTAACCATTTCCTTCCGGATCGTCACTAAAGAAGGTAGATTGCCTGAATCGTTGAAGGGAAGTATTTTGAGGCCATGAAGTCGCTGAAAAACGGACGATTGTACCTCCTGCCGGGATCTGTTGCGGTATTTGCACTGCTGCTTTTCTGCATCGAACGGAACAATCCAAATGACCCCTGTAATTGGGTGGAAGAGGCGGAGAAAGAAAAGAAGGAAGAGGTGGCGAGGTGTAGTACGTTTTACTATGAAATTAATAATGTTATTAATGATACAACCAGACTTTCAGTGGACCATAATTCCCTGATGCGGGAAGCGTCCAACAACTTTGATTCAATAAAAACCATCAATTACAGCATTCAGACGAAAAACAACATCGTTTGGGACTCGATATTTGTTATCGACTCCATAAACCGTCAGATTGAGGAGGGGAATCGAAATATCGATTGCAATTTCGCGATAATGAAAAAGTCGATGTCCCCAAAAGAGCTATCACAAATGCTGGCAATCGTCGAAATCGGGTCGCTCCTTTCGGAAATCGAAAGCGTTGAACAACGTTTTCATAGCCTGGTTGCCGATTCCGCGAATCAAAAATGCCCGGACACGGTTTTCACCGAAGGATACCGTGGTACTATCGAGGCCTTCTTTGACCTTTACAAGACAGAATTGAGTGCGATGGACGACAGTATCAGTTCCTACAAAACCCGGATCGACAGTTCCAACCGCATCATCGACAGCCTTAACCGGGAAATCCACGGCCGTGACTCGTTGACCGATGCCTACAACGATTCGCTGCGCCTCTGCCGGCTGCCCTGGATCGAGGATACGGCGGAAATTCAGCAGCGGATCGATTCGATTGTGCCGGGCGATACGATAGCGCTCGGTGTGGACAGCGTGCATATCGTCAATTTTCGTTTCGTCGAAAAAGGAACGCCTGGCCTATGGACCGTCATCATCGGGGATCCCTCGAATCTCTCGAAAAAGACGACCATCTCCGCATCAGGGGAGGTGTTTATAGAGTCTTCTTCCAATATCAAATTTGTAAATCTTATTTTCGATGATATCGACAATGGGGTCGGCGCCAGAATAGGGGCCGACGCGGATGATATTACCTTTTCGCATTGCATTTTCCGCAATAATTATAATAAAGGAATTGATGCCGCCGAGTGCCGTAATGTCACTATCGACAACTGTTTGTTCCTCCACAACGGTGACAGCAGTACGGATACAATCGAGGGGGCGGGCATACGCATCGCCGATTGCCGGGATACGATCGCTATTGTTAACAGCCTATTCGCCCACAACACGGGAATCGGAATCGATATCCACAGGAGCGACGTTACAATAAGGAATTGCACCATCTCCGACAATTCCATCGACGGAACCCGCTACACAGGGAATACCTATAACGGTTATTTCGTGTCGTATTCGTCGCTCTTCACCTTTAACGGCCGATACGGGATTTTTAGAGAAAATGAAGAGACGACGCGGGATGTTTTTATTGCCGCCGAGGGTGGCAACCGGTTTTTCGGCAACATCAGCGGCGAGATGGGAGGCGACCCGGTTATTACCGAAGACAATAAGCCGTTCATCAACGTTGACCCGATGTTCGTCGACAGGGCAAACGATAATTTCCGCATTGGAGCGGGGAGCCCGCTTTTCGGCATGGGCATCGGTTACCGGTATTGATGCCGCCACGGGAAGGTATACGCGCCGACGGCCACCTCATCAGCAAAGGAGAGGAGATCATCCATGAAGCATATCGGCCCCCATGTTTCGACGACCGGCGGTGTCCAACAGGCGCCGCTCAACGCCCGCGCCATCGGCGCGACGGCGTTCGGCCTGTTCACGAAAAACCAACGGCAATGGGTCGTCAAGCCGTACGACGCGGCGACCATCGACGCCTTCAAAAAGAATCTTGCCGAGTGCGGCTACGAACCCCGTTACGTGCTCGCGCACGACTCCTACCTGATCAATATCGGCAGTCCCGATACCACGATGCGGCAGAAATCCCTTATTGCCCTGATCGACGAACTTACCCGCTGCGGCCGGCTCGGGCTTTCCACGCTCAACATCCACCCGGGGAGCCACTTGCGCGCGATCAACGAAGAGGAGTGCTGCATCCTCATCGTCGAGTCGATCAACCGTGCGCTTGACAAGACCGCCGGGGTGACGGTGGTGCTCGAAAACACCGCCGGCCAGGGCTCGAACATCGGGTATCGCTTCGAGCAGCTTGCGGCGATCATTGACGGCGTGGAAGACAAGTCGCGCGTCGGCTGCTGTTTCGATACCTGCCACGCCTTCGCGGCAGGGTACGACATACGCACCGCCGAAACGTATAACGAGACCATGGCCGCGTTCGACCGGGTGGTGGGTCTTCGCTATCTTCGCGGGCTGCATATCAACGACGCGAAGTCCGCATTCGGCAGCAGGGTTGACCGTCACCACAGCATCGGGGAGGGAACCCTAGGGTGGGAGCCGTTCCGGTTTTTCATGACCGACCCGCGGTTCGACGAGCTGCCGATGATCCTGGAGACGATTGACGAGGGGCGCTGGCCGGAGGAGATAAAGCGGTTGTCGAAGATGGCGGAGGGGTGAGGAGAATTAACAGAAGGGAGACAGGGGACGAGGCATTACGGTGATCGGGTGGGAAATGAAAATTCCTCCGCCGGCAATACTTCCACCCCCCCCTGAATCCCCCGGGGGGGACTTGAGCGGCTTTGCAGGCGGCGATGCCGCCTGCAAAGACCTTCGAACTATCACGCCCCGGTCTCGACCGCCGCGGCTTCGGTTTCGGTGCTTCCTTCCCCTTTTCCCTCCACCAGTCCTCCCTCTTCCGAGAAGATGATCTCGAAATCGCCCTCCTCGGTCGAGCCGATATGGAGGTGGGTGTAGTTCTTGCCCTCTTCGCCCATGTGAAGAAGCAGCTGCCGCGAAATGCCGGGAAGCAGCGACTGGTCGATCACCGCGTCGGCGTTGCGCGCGCCGGTTTCGATTGCGGTGCAGTTCTCGGCGATCTGATCGATCAGGGTCGGCGAGCAGCTGAACGTGAGCCCGTGCGTTTTCTTGATCCGGGTCGCGATCTTGTCGAGTTTGAGCGCCACGACGCCGCGCATTATCTCCTTGGAGAGCGGCTTGAACGGGACGATCTTTGCACGTGCGATAAGCGCCGGCTGGAAATGAGCGGAGAGCTGCGGACGGATTGCATCGGTCAGCTCCTTGTCGGAGGGCGGGTTCTCTCCGCTGCAGAGCTCGACGATCGTGTCGGCGGCGAGGTTCGAGGTCATGATGATCAGGGTGTTGCGGAAATTGATCTCGCGTCCCTCACCATCGCGCATGAATCCCTTGTCGAATACCTGGTAGAAGAGGTTCATCACTTCGAGGTGCGCCTTCTCCACCTCGTCGAGAATGACAACAGAGTAGGGCTTCTGACGTACCGCCTCGGTGAGAATGCCGCCTTCGCCGTAACCGACATAGCCCGGAGGCGATCCCTTGAGCTGCGAGACGGTGTGTTTTTCCTGATACTCCGACATGTTGATGACGGTCATGAATTTTTCACCGCCGAAGAGCGTGTCGGCGAGCGCGATCGCGCACTCGGTCTTCCCCACGCCCGACGGCCCGGTAAAGAGGAACACACCGATCGGCGCGTCGGGATTGCCCATGCCCGTCTTACTCGATCGCACGGTATTCGCCAGTTCGGCGATCGCGCTGTCCTGGCCGAGCACCCGTGCTCCGAGGCGCGATTCCAGTTCGAGCAGGGCCGTGGCCTCGTCTTTCACCATGGAACCGATCGGAATCCCGGTCCAGTCGGCGATCACCTGAGCGCAGACGCCTGATGAAACATGCGAAAATACCATCGGCGTTTCGCCCTGCGCCTCTTCGAGTTCCTTCATCGCCTGCGCAACCGCATCGTCTTTCGCGGCGATCTCTTTCGCGTCGGCTTTCGCCTCGCGTGCGGCAACCAGTTCGTCCTGCAGCTTGATCACCTTCGCGGCGATCTTCTTCTCCTTCTCCCACTTCGCTGTGAGGGCGGTGATCTCTTCGGTAAATGATGCGATGCGGTCGTTGCATCCGGCGATTTTTTCCTCGTCGATTGCGATGCCGGCCTCGCGGTCTTTGAGCATGGTCTTGAGCTCGAGCTGCGCGTTGAGGAGCGCCCGTTCGGCCTGGTCGAGCTGCGCCGGTTTGGTGCTCTGGCTCATCTTGACACGGGCGCAAGCGGTGTCGAGCACGTCGACCGCCTTGTCGGGGAGCTGCCTGCCGCTGATGTAGCGGTGCGAATAGGAGACGGCGGCGAGTATTCCCTCGTAGGCGATCCTTACAAGATGGTGTTGTTCGTAACTCTTCGCGATGCCGCGGAGCATGATGCCGCAGATCTCCTCCGTGGGCTCCTCGATTTTGATCAGCTGGAAGCGCCTGGCGAGCGCCGGATCCTTTTCGAAATATTTGCGGTATTCCGACCAGGTGGTTGCCGCCATGGTGCGCAGTTCCCCGCGTGCAAGCGCCGGTTTGAGCAGGTTCGCCGCGTCGTTCTGTCCGGCGCTGCCGCCCGCGCCGATCAGGGTATGCGCTTCGTCGATGAAGAGAATGGTCGGTTTCGGGCTGTTCTTTATGGCGTCGATTACGTTTTTGAGCCGCTTTTCGAATTCGCCCTTGACACTTGCGCCTGCCTGCAGGAGGCCGAGATCGAGCCCCCAGAGGTCGACGTTCTTGAGGTGTGCCGGTACGTCACCCGCCGCGATGCGAAGCGCGAGCCCTTCGACGATCGCGGTTTTGCCGACCCCCGCCTCGCCGACGAGGATCGGGTTGTTCTTCCGGCGGCGGTTGAGGATGTCGAGCGCCTGGCGGATCTCGTCGTCGCGGCCGAGGATCGGATCGATCTTGCCCGACTTCGCCTGCTCGGTGAAATTGGTGCAGAACTGCTGCAGCACCTCGAGCCCCGCCTCGGGAGTCATGCCGCTCGGCGCGCCGGGTTTGCCGCCGGCAATTCCCGCCCCGGTGTATTCCGACGAGGCGGCAACGATTTTCATCAGATCCTTTTTGAGCGTTTCAACGTCGATATCACGCAACGCCTCCCCGGCGGCGGTTGTCCCGAGCCGGCTCTTTTCGAGCGCGGCGACAAAGAAGACTCCCGAGGTGATGTGCGGCAGGCCGTAGTTGAGCGACGAGAGCGTCCAGGCCAGTTCGATCGCCTCGAGCAGCGGCGGCGAGAAGGAGGGCTTTCCCGTATTCCCCGTCTGGAGCGACTCCAGGTCGACCTTGATGCCTTTTTTGACATGCGCTATATCGATCCCGTAGTGGTGCAGGATGAGCTGAACGTCGTTGCCCTGATAATCGATGAGTTCGACAAGCAGGTGTTCCCAGCGTACTTCATAGTTACCCCGGCTGACACAGAACCCGACGGCCCCCTCGAGGGCTTTGGTACAGGTCGGATTGAGCCGCTGCAAGAGCGAACGAATGTCTTTGACGATCATGGGTATCGTCTCCTTTTGAAAAGTTGATTGAAATGGTTGTTATGGTTCATTGTCACTAGTCCCTTCGTTAATGGATGACGATCGACTGGATGTCGGTCATGCCGCCCGACCTGCCGAGCGCCGACGTCTCCCCCAGGCGCGTTTCATCGGCCCCGAGCACCACCGGCACCAGTTCGATGCTCTGCAGCTGGACCTCGATGTCGTAGCCGAGCGGGTCGGAGAGATAGGTCGTGATCACCTCTTTCATGTCGGCGATGTTCCGCTTACCGGGGAGAAACTGCTCGTAGACCGTGCGCGAAAGGGGGCCGACGACCACCCTGAATTTACCGGCGCGATCGAAATAGGTGGTGCCGAGGATGGTCGCTTCGCCCAGAGGGGTCTGCGTTCCGAGAGGCTTGACATTCCGCAGAGGAGCCCAGCGCGGGGCGAATTCCTCGATGGCGACCGGTATGCCCGCGAAATAGTCGGAAAGCAGCGTCCGCAGTCCGACGGCGCTGCGGGTCGCGCTCGAAAGAATGCCGCAGTAGGCAAGGAGCCTCATTTTCTTCGCATCCCTGCCCGGATCGACGCCGGAGAGCATGGCGATCTTGCGTGTAAACGAGTCGGTGCCGTTGGCGGTAAAATTGAACAGGAAATGGTATTTTTTCCAGGCGCGGTAAAAAAGGCTGTAGATGCGGTGGTTGAAAATCGTCAGAAAATCGTAGAGCGCCCGCGACGTTTCGTGGTGCGACGAAAGATATTCCGAAAAATACACCGGAAGCGGCGACGTGACACCCACAAGCCCCATGAACGAAAGGGTAAAGGAAACCGTTCCCTCACGCTCTGTGATCGCGGCAATATCGTTGGGGGGGAAGGTGATCGACTCGTCGGGGATAAACCTGATTCTTCCCGCGTCGATCGGGTTGGCGCTCCCCGCCGTTTTCTGGAAATACTCTTCGAGGAGCAGCACTGCCCTGAAAAAATTGAAGTCATGCGCTTCGGTACAGAGCCGTTCGGTCAGATCGGGCATTTTTTCCCCCGCAGGGAATCCCATCTTATTTCCTTGCCGGACGGCCGGCCGATGAGCACCAG
>JAFGIW010000008.1 GCA_016929415.1 Chitinispirillaceae bacterium
CCCGTGGGGGAAAACGTCGTCAAGACGTTCTTTACCTACAGCATCCCCTTCGGTATCGGCGATTTCGTGCATAACAAACCGGTGCTCATCGACCTGAATGCGATCAAGTTTCAGTTCGGCTTCATGTTCCGGTTCAGTTTACTGTCGGTTATCGGCGTGTTTGTCAGTTTATACCTTTTTCGATGGTACCGCTGATGCGGCGCCGGTCGTCGCGGGAGGGGTAGCAAAGGATACGAAGCGATGCCGTTCCCGTTTTCAACTATCGATGAGGGGGTACAACAGATCCGGTCGGGCGCCACCACCTGCCGGGCGACGGTCGAGCAGTCGATCGAAACAATCAACGCGGGCGACGGCCTGATCCATGCTTTCATCTCCGTCGATGCCGGCCGCGCGATTGAGCGCGCCGCCGAACTGGATGCCCTGTCTCAAGCGGAAAAGGCGCGGATGCCGCTTCTCGGAATGCCGGTTGCCGTCAAGGACAATATCTGTACGAGGGGGCAGAGAACCACCTGCGCGTCGAAAATGCTTGAGCATTTCGTTCCTCCGTACGATGCGACGGTGGTGGAATCCCTGCACAACGCCGGCGCGGTTATCGTGGGAAAGACCAACATGGACGAGTTCGCAATGGGTTCGAGCAACGAAACGTCGTACTTTGGCGGAACCAGGAATCCGCGCGACGTGACGCGCACTCCCGGCGGGTCGAGCGGCGGGAGCGCCGCGGCGGTCGCGGCGGGGTTCGTCGCGGCGGCGCTCGGCTCCGACACGGGAGGTTCCATCCGTCAACCATGCGGCCATTGCGGCGTGGTCGGGCTCACGCCGACCTACGGCATGGTTTCCCGCTACGGTCTTGTCGCGTTCGCCTCCTCACTCGATCAGATCGGCCCGATCGTATCGAATGTGCGCGACGCGGGGAGGATGCTTTCGGTGATCTCCGGTGCCGATGCGCGCGATGCGACATGCGCCGGAAAGCCGTTTACGGCAACGGACGATATTTACAAAAACGACATCGCCGGTCTGCGCATCGGCCTGCCGCGCGAATACTTCGGCGGGGGGCTGTCCGACGAGGTGCGCCGGCCGATCGAGAAACTCACGGAGCGGCTGCGCGACCGCGGTGCCGTGCTTCTCGAGGTTTCACTCCCGACGTTACGCTACGCGATCGCCGCGTACTATATCATGTGCACCGCAGAGGCGTCGTCGAACCTCGCGCGCTACGACGGCGTCAGGTACGGGTTCAGGTCGCCGCAGCGCTCCCTACCCGAACTCTATAGGGAAACACGGCGGCAGGGATTTGGCGCGGAGGTCAAGCGGCGGATCATGCTCGGTACCTACGTGCTCAGCCACGGGTATTACGATGCCTATTATCTCAAAGCAGCAAAAGTACGCACCCTGATCCGCAACGATTTCAACGATGCATTCGGGTCGTGCGACCTGATCATGTCGCCGGTGGCGCCCACGTGCGCGTTTAAAATCGGCGAAAAAAGCGATGACCCTTTACAAATGTATCTTACCGATATTTATACCGTATCGGCGAGCCTGGCCGGTATTCCGGGTCTGAGCGTCCCCTGCGGCGCGGCGGGCGTTCTGCCGGTAGGCGTGCAGTTCATGGCGCCGCAGTGGCGTGAGGACGTTCTGTTGAAAGCGGGTTACGCGGTGGAGTGCCTGGGCGGAGGATGAAACGCATTCCACGGCAGCAGTTCCGTCGTTTCGTGCGCGCCGGTATTGCGGCGGGTGTCGCATGCTGTTTCATCGGGTGCGGTGCGCCGATCAGGTATACCCGCAACGGATCGTTGCCCGGTGCGTCGAAGCAGCGTTTGACGGTTCCGCGCACATGGGACTACCGGAAAACCTATTCAATTCCCGGCGACCGTCTCGCCGCCGTGGCGGCGCGTTACATCGGTATACGCTATCGTTACGGCGGGATGAGCCGCAGGGGCACCGACTGCTCCGGCCTTGTATGCATGATCTACCGTGAGGTCTGCCATGCGAAACTTCCCCGTACAACCGGAAAACAGCGCGCGATCGGCCGGAAGGTTTCTTTACCGCAGGCAAAAAGCGGCGACCTGGTCTTTTTCAGGGGCGGCGTCTTCGGCCGGGTCAGCCATGTCGGCATCTACCTTTCCGGCCGTAAATTTATTCATGCGAGCAGAAAACGGGGGGTCATCTACAGCAATCTGGATGACGCCTACTATAAAGAACATTTTGTCGAAGCAAGAAGGATATTCAGATGAAAGCGATCTATGCGGGAGAACGGGGCTCGTTCGCCGAACTTGCGGCACGGGAATATTTCGGCCGGAAGCGCCGGATCGAACAGGTGGAACTTTTCGAGGATGTATTCAATGACGTGACGAAATGTCCGGGAGTACAGGGAATCGTACCGATCGAAAACACCCGGGCGGGCAGCGTCCACCGCAATTACGACATGCTCCTCGAGAGCGGCTGTTCGATCGTCGGCGAGCTTTACCTGAAAATCGGGCAGTTCCTTATTGCCAATAAGACGGCGACGCCGCGAAACGTGCGCCGGGTGCTCTCCCACCCCCAGGCGCTTGCGCAGTGCCGCACGTATCTCCGCGCTCATCCGGAAATGAAACCGGTTGAGACGGTCAACACCGCCGCCGCGGTGAAAACCATCAAGGAAGATCGCTCCCTTGATTCGGCGGCAATCGCCTCGATGCAGGCGGCCATCGATTTCGACATGAAAATCCTGGCACGAAACATCCAGGACGACAAGAACAACATGACCCGCTTTTTAATCCTTTCCCGGCGGCCCAACCGGTCGATGGCAAAAGGTATCCCGGTAAAATCATCGATCGTGTTTTCCATGAGAAATATCCCCGGCGCGCTTTTCCGCAGCCTCGCCGTCTTCTCGCTGCGCGACATCGACCTTTACAAGATAGAATCACGGCCCATGTTCGGCCAGGGGTTCCAGTATCTCTTTTACCTCGATTTCGAGGGTTCGGCAACGGCGGAAAAACAGCGCCATGCCCTCAACCACCTTCAGGAAATGACTTCGTTTTACCGGTTCCTGGGGTCGTATCCGGTGGGGAGGCAGGTCGCACCGGTGTACGGGAGAAGGTAGGGGAAATCAGAGTTCTATTATCCGTCCATCTCGACGTGCGATCTCCACGATCGCCCGTGAGTCGTCCTCTTTCCATTCATGCACGCCGACGGGGATCGGTTCGACTCGTGTGTCAATGTCAACCGTCAGTTCCCAGAGCCGATTGACTTCGTCAAAATTTTTCTTACCGTCAAAGTGCGGCGATACGACAACAAGGTCGATATCGCTGTTTTCGTCGGCGGTCCCCTGTACCTGTGAGCCGAAGAGTACACCGAAAGTTACGGGTATCCCGTTCCGGTGTACCATTTGCAGGTATGACCGTACCGATTCTATAACTGTTGCAGCAACCATTTATACATCCTGTCGCATTGTTGTCTGATCTGATCCACTGAAGATGCAGACGGCAAATCTTCATAGCTGTCCGGGTAGCGGCCTTCAATATTGAATCGTAACATTATCGCCAGGAATTTTCGATCATCATCGGTGAACTGAATTCCCGTTAGCTCTGCAAGACGAACCAGATTATGGAGCTTTGGGGCAACTTTACCGGTTGTTCGGCATACATGGGCCTTGATGATCTTTTCAAGGGTTAAATGCAGAAAAAAAAGGCCATGCCGCGTGCGACCGTTCGAGAAAAGGTCTGCTGCAATGTCCCACTCTTCAGCGGCACCTGTGCGCCAATAATCGATCTGCTTTTGTATGTCGATCATGATTCTAATCTACTTTTTGCCCTGTCCCGGGCCAAATCCGTACAAAAATACGAGCAGCCGAACAGGTTCTATCTCAATACCTCCATTATTCAGTTGTTATCACACCGCACCCTTCATATATAAACGATAATGCCATTTTCTCGAAACGGACAGGGCTATGGATCTTTTCAGACGCCTGTTTCTCGGAGCTGATGTCGGCAATCGCGCAGTACCCTGTTGGAGGAAGTATGGAGCAACCGTGCTGATGTTTATCGGCATCGCATCACCTCCCCCCTCCGCCGCCCCTACTGCATTGCCGCGGATTTTTCATGGACGAACGGGGCTGTTCCCTGAAGATGCGCGGGGCATTGAAAAGCCGGGTATACCGTTTTATCGCGATAATGCGGCATTGAGGGAACATATATTACCGGCGGAAACGGCTGAACGGGGGATGAAAATTCCCGGCGAAAAAAGTAGTTGCATCGTCTGTAAAAAGTGATTATCTTGTTAACATAATCTATTTTCCATTCACTTAACTGATGCGCTGAATCTGACCCCTTCATTTGAATGTATCATTATCGGTTCTTCGAAAGTATAAAAGCAATCCGAAGCTCCCTGCCGTGTATTATTAATTGTCAACGGGGGGGGCGGAGCCTACGTGCTGATCGCACCAGCAGCCGGGACCATATCCTCTTTATCGGAATTGTCCGGTCTTTAATCCTCCCGAAAAAGGCATTTATTTGCCGCTTGCAGGACGAGTTCACCTGTATACCCATATCGGAAATCTGTTTCATCACTACGCCTCCGGCGACAACGCCGGGGGAATTCATCAACCATTTTCTTCATGGAGGTGCATATGAATGAAGTTCACTTTCTTCATTTAACGTTGTGTTTGAATAAGTGTAGGATATGTGATTTAACGAGAGAAGCAGGTATCGAGGCATGACTTGTTTGCGGAAACCTGTGGTACAAACCAAAAAAAATAGTAAATAAAAAAAGGAGGAATTTAATGAAAAAATTAATACTTAATATAAGTTTCATTGCTGCTGCTTTCATAATTATTGGCGGTTGTTCAAACGAAAATCCGGTTCAGGTTTGTTCAGAAAACAGCAATGATTATAAGGAAGCAATGTTGAGTGAGGGTTATTGGGAATTTGATAACCCGCCAACGCGTGCTGGTGTACCTGCAATGGCTGCAAGTACTAAATTTCCAGGAAATATTGAAATTGTAAGGAGAACTCCCGAGAATAAATTAGAACCATTATGGTGGAACTGGTCGTACAACACTTGGCAAAAAACAAGCGCAGATTTCGGTTCCGGTATCATTAGTGATCCGGCTTTATGTGTCAACCGGGAGGATGATTTACTACAGGTCGTTGCGAGAGATTGGCATTTTTCTGATAAACTGGTCCATTATTACCGTGATAATGGTTTAATATGGCATGAAAACGTACATTTCTCTTCAAATTGCTATGGTTCGCCTGCAATGATAAGCAATTGTGAAACCGGAAATCTTGAGGTAGTTGTGAGAGAGTGGGGAAGCCGTACGTTAAAATATATTGTACGTAACCAGAATGGAGTATGGGAGGATCAGGGTCAATTACCTAATAATGATCAGGATCAGTATGTTATTGGAGATCCTTCTTTTACTCAAACGTTAAACGACAAAGTCCTACATGTCGTCTGTTTTACGTATCATACAAGAGATAAGGCAAATAGATATTATCTACACCATTGGACTAAATATCGCAACGGTAGTTGGGTTTGGCAAAACGCGCCCTCAAAATACTTGAAAGGCCTTGATCCATCAGTAAGGCCTGCAATAGCTCCCTATAATGCTACCATATCTATTTGGGTTAAAAAGGTGAATGAAACTAATAGATTACGTTCTTATTATACATGTTCAGGTCCAGGCGTAAATTGGGATTGGACTGAGGATAGTCAACATCCACTAGAAACAGAAAAATGGAGTAGATATCCCAGCGCTGTATATTTGCCTGAGTACAATCAGGGACATAATATATATATTTCTTATTTTGAGACCGAACTTAATGGATGGCAAAACCCAACAAATCATTTTGTTTGTACTAACGGTATATTGTGATTAGACATCAATACTGTTAAACCGTACATTTAAAACAACAACCGGGGGCTTGAAATGAAAGCCCCCTATTCAGGCTATATAAAATTTTCGAGGATTACATGGGGCGTTAGCATTTTACAACGTAACATATACGATTAATCGTTGCAAAGCTGCAAGTGCCATGCTATTCTATTTATAAGTAAACGGTTCATATGTTGATCGTAGGGATACAATCTTTATCCGGGTAGAGTTCAATCCAAAGATAACATTATATCCATTTATCTGCCCGATGCCTAGGCTCATCACGAAATAAACATGCGGAAGACCGGTTCATCAATTCCGGCACTAATATCAATTTCAAGTCGGGTGGAAGCATCAATATCGAAAATGGCGTTATTGTCAACAACGGCAGTTCCGTTGATTTTATCGTTGATCCGGCATACTGGTAATATTGAATTAACTCAAGCGGGAACGCCGCCCCCGCTTGGGCTTTCGCCGTAGCGGTATTTTGGTGTGTTGCGGCTCCCCGTCCTCCGCCCGCCTCCGCCATAGCCGGCTTCGGCAAAAGCAGGTAGCAGTTGCTACTGCGGAGGGTAGGACGCGCAGGCCGGTGTTCCGGCCCAAGGGGCCGCGCCCCCGCGGAACCCCTCGCAGCGCTGATGCGACCGTTCGAGAAAAGATTCATCTCATTTATTGATAAATAAACCGATTCAACCACCCAAAAAATCATTCAGCAGCCAATGAAACGGATCAGCGGAAATTATATAAGAGGCATTAAAACCAGCAGCCACAGGTGAATCGGGCATCCTCCCCTTCGCGGCAATTACGGTAACCTACACGTTCTTGGCCATTGCCTTGAGGCACTTCATGCACACCTTCACCCGTTTACTGGTACCGTTGACCACTGTTTTCACCGTGCGCAGATTCGGATAAAAAATGCGTGTGCCCACGTTATGGGCGTGGGACACCGTTCTCCCGGATTGAGGGTGTTTCCCGCAAATCGTGCATGTTTTTGACATAGTTACTCCACATTTCAGATGGCTCGTTTTCGCGTCAAATGACGGAAAACAATAAATTATTGGGTTCTAAATATAGGTCGTGCACTGGAGAATTGTCAAAAAAAGGCGCAGATGCAGGTAATTTAAGCGCAATTTGTGTAATAATAATATATTGAAAAAGCGACAGCGTATTCTCGCACGTATGCGTGAATGTCCGATGGGTTTTGGAGTTGGAGAACGGAGCTACAGTTTTTTCTCGAAATGTTCCCGGTAGTGCAGTATAATCTTTTTTTGCACAAATTACTCATCTTTTCAAGGAAGTGCGCGTAACGGGGAGTTGATATGCATATTCGGTGTTGGGGCTCGCGGGGGCAGATACCGGTGAGTGGTCCGGAATATAATAAATATGGCGGCGATACGACATGTCTTGAAATACGATCGAATTGCGGTGACCTTATCATTATTGATGCGGGAAGCGGTATCCGCCATTTAGGGGCCCGGCTGCTGGAAGAAAAAAAACGGAAAATAAATCTGATTTTTACCCACCTTCATCTCGATCATATCCTCGGGCTTCCCTTTTTCGGCCCGGTGTACGACCGGCGGACGTTACTGACTATCTACGGGTGTCCGTTCAATATTTCCAGTTTTCAGGAGGCGCTGCATGGCATGATGCAGGCCCCCTACTTTCCCGTTGATTTGAATAATCTGCCGTGTAAAATCCATTACAAGGATATCTTTTCTCAGTCCTTTAAGATCGGTTCTGTTCGTATTAAACCGATTTTGCTTAATCATCCCAACGGCGGGCTTGGTTTCCGGCTGGAGGAGAATGGCGCGGTCTTTGTTTTTCTCACCGACAATGAACTCGGCTACGACCTGCCGGGCGCCCAGCCGTTTGAATCCTATCGTGAATTCTGTGAGGGAGCCGATCTGCTCATTCATGACGCCGAATTTGACAAAGAAGAATACGTCAACTACAAGGCATGGGGGCATTCTCGTTTTACCGATGCGATTGATCTGGCCGTCAAGGCGGGAGTAAAACGTCTCGGCCTGTTTCATATAAACAATAAACGGACCGACCGGCAGGTCGACGACATGGTACGCGAGTCCTGCAGGATAATCGCCCGGCGCGGCGCTTCAGTGGCGTGTACGGCGATCGGGAACGCCTTCGAGATACAGCTGTGAACGATCGGGTGTGAGCGATGCATGGCAATGCATGAAAGCGGATCTTCGGTACGGGTACTCTCGGATAGGGCGTACGTAATTGATCGAGGGGTAGTGACCGGGCGGAAAAATCGCCCTGCGGCATGAGGTCGGATACTTATGGAAAAAATTCGCTATCTTCCCGAAGAGGGGTCGCTCGACCTTTACCTCAAGGAGATTGGAAAGAACAGGACGCTGAGTGTCGAGGAGGAAACACGACTTGCCGGAAGAATCCATAAAGGGGACCGTAAAGCATTGGAACAGTTGGTAACGGCTAATCTCCGTTTCGTCGTAAGCGTTGCCCGTAATTACCGGAATCAGGGCCTGCCGCTGAGCGATCTGATCAATGAGGGCAATCTTGGTTTACTAAAAGCTGCCAGGCGGTTTGATGAGACAAAAAATTTCAAATTCATCTCCTATGCGGTATGGTGGATACGACAGTCGATTCTCCAGGCGCTTGCCGAACAATCGAGAATCATCAAGCTGCCGCTGAACCGGGTCGGAACGATCCAGAAGATCGGAAAAATACAGAGTAATTTCGAACAGAAATATAATCGCGCTCCGGATGTTGATGAGATTGCAGCCGAACTGTCGATTGATGAAACCGATGTTCAGGAGACCATGAAAATCGGGAATCGACATGTATCGCTTGATGCACCCCTTCAAAGCGGCGAAGATACGCGGCTTATCGATCTCCTTTCCAATGACCAACAGGAGCTTCCCGATACCGCGCTTATGGAGGTCTCATTGCACGAGGAGATTAATAAAACATTAAATACGCTTTCTGAACGTGAAAAAGAGGTTATCCGCCTCTATTTCGGCATTGGCGAAGAGACGTCGCATACGCTTGAAGAAATCGGCCAGCGTTTCAATCTGACACGGGAGCGCGCCCGTCAAATTAAAGAAAAGGCGCTGCGCAGGTTGAAACACTCCTCGAAAACGAGCGAACAGCTTCTGGCATATCGTTCTTAAATTATTTAATTATAGCAAATTGCAGATAATCAAGATATATTTATACGAGTCGGGATTACCGGCGGGGAATCAGGTCCTCGGATGATGGATTTTCCCGTTTTCGTGATATTTTCCGGGAACCGGTTCTTTCAAAAGGGCTTTTCCAAACCCTGAAACGGTGAAGCGGAGAATTGATCAAACCGGGGCGGTTCTGGTAACCCCATCAAAGAGAGAAAGTGCAGGATTTTTTTATGATACAAGGGATTCAACGATTGCTCGTTATCTTCAGTGTTCCCCTTCTGTTATGGTTTTCGGCTATCGGGGCCGACCAACAGCAGAAATATACTCAAAAAGGAAAGCAATCCGCTTTCCAGGTTGAGACTTACTCGATCAACCGGGATATTGCGTTTGTGTCGGTCTGGGGCAGCAGACCTGATGCGAAAAGACTGCAAGGCTTTGAACATGCAGTACTGTTCAATGCCCGCGGCGAGGTGGTTCAGAAAATCGATATGGGCCGTGATTCGGTCTATTCACTTGACAAAATGATACAGGAGAACAAATCGCGCGGGCCCCTGTTCATCCGTATGTATCACCGGTAAGCATTGCATTTTTTACGGCTCTTTGTGTCGGATAATATTCCTTAGACGGACTTTTATGACATGTTATGGACTGTGTGGGGGACCACAACCTTCGATGTCGTAGAAAAATACGTTTTTTACACTAAACTGTCGGAGATGCAGTGACGGGTGATCCGGAACAAGGGGGGAAATCTTCGGTCGCATTCGAAGACATACGGCAGCATTATGAATGCTTGTTGGGTACCTTGTCCGGTGTCGTATACACCCTCGATGAAAAGGGCATTTTCACCTCGATAAGTGATGTCGCCGAATCCGCTTTCGGTTTCACACGGAGGGACCTCATTGGTCGGCACTTCAGCGCTATCATTCATCCGGCAGACATCCATTCCATCAGCAGGGAGTATATTCTTCCCCGCTTCGCCGGAGTACCCACCGGCAATGAACGCGCACCGAAATTATTTGATGAACGCCGTTCATGGCCCCGTAAAACGACCGATTTGCCTGTCAGAATATGCCCCAAGCCCGGATTCAAAGAAAATACGGACCGGTTATTAAAATGCAAGGTCAATGCATCGGGGGAATACGGCCGGAGCCGTTTTCTCGGGACCGTCGGAGTTATGTACGAGATTACCGAAGAAGAGAACACCTCTTTTTCTTTTGATATTCATCGGCAGTACAACGCCTTCGAACTGCTCGTGCAGGCGCTCTCGCATGTTTTCAGTAATGTATTTACCGGTATTTATGGCAACCTGCAGCTTATCGAGATGCAGATGCAACAACCGGAACTGTTCCGTGGAAACATCGAGGCAATTGAAAACAGTATTGATAATGCCGTTACGCTCATCAGAAAACTGTCGAAAACAGTTTCGGCATCGGAAACATGGAATGGCGCCTGCTTCCGGAAACTGCTGCTTACTACAGCGGACGAGTTTCTGCGGGGGGCCAATGTGGAGTATCACTGCACTGTCGGTCCGGAATTATGGCGCACCGAATCCGATCCCGATTATATCCGCCATATTTTCAGGGCTGTTTATTTTCATATCGTCCGTTCGGTAGTACCGGAGGGGCCGGTCACGGTGATCGCTGCGAATGTGTATGAGTCGCCGCTCAGGCTACCGCGTATCGATTGCGCGTATATCATGGTCGGCTTCGATTTTTTAACAAATTCTGAGATGAACCAGGCCGACCGGATCAACGAGGTTTCATCGCTGGAACGTATCGCCTCAATGGCCCTCTCCTATGAACTCCTGAAGAAAATCGGCGGTCATCTGTCAGTGTGCACGGACGACCGTAAAATGACGGTTGAACTCTACCTTCCGGCTTTACGCACAGGATAGGTGCAGGCGCTCAAGGCTGTCGCTTCGGAAACATCATGGAATATTTTCGATGCGATGCCGCGGTTTCCGCCGCCCTGCCTCTGAATTCGGGAATATGATATGCCGGAGCCGCCCCCCTGTTTTTCAGGAAGACGGTCCCAAATGGAATCCCCGATAATTTTGACATACCGAGCAGCGATTTTTATATTCCAATGATCAGGGATACGCGGGCGGTTACCTCGAGTTGCTGATCTTCACCCGGAACTATTTGACGCCATGCTACTCATGCCCGACAGGACGTATTCTCCGGTCAGTACTTTATAGGGCGCAGGAATGGTGATATGAGGGAAAAGATTATTTTTTTGGCGGGTATGACGTTCATAGTGTCATCATTATATTTCTGTAACGACAGCCCTGTTGACCCCTCCTCACCTGAATATGCCGCTTCGAACATCGTCCTTGTTTCACCGACATCCGGCATGATCGATACCGTAATTGTCGACAGTGTCGGCAAACAGATAGGGCTTATTATTTCTTATGTGCTCGGCTATTTCATCGATTCAGTTTATATTGATATTTATTCAGACTCTTCATTCCAGGCGGGGGGGGCGCCCGACAGCCGGTTGATTATCCGTTTCGATGAAGATGGCCTGCGGGATACAACCTTTTTCACCGTGCGATTCACCACCGATGGCATACATCGCTTCGTCGTCCGTACCTTTAAAAGGCAGGGGTATGTCTCATTGTCAATGGCGACGGCACATATCGTTCCGTTACCTGTAATTGTCGGCAATCACCCGCCGCGATTCATTCCTGATGCCCCGCGGAGAGTCTATTACTTTCAGGACGGTGATCTTGTCAGTTTCGCGGTCGGCGCTTCGGATATCGACGGCGATTCGCTCCATTTCAGCTATCTTCTGGAAAGTACTCCGCTGCCGCGGCAAAATAACAACCTGCTGCGTGACGGTTTCTTTCGATGGCAGTCCGAAAGCGGGGACAAAGGTATTTATCCTGTCAGGTTTATCGTATCGGACGGCTATCAGGACACCTTCACCATTACGACAGTTGTTATAGGCGACACGACGTACAACAGTCCGCCGGTGATCACCAGCACCCCGCCGACTGTGGCTAGAACGGGAACGATGTATGAATATCAACCCGAAGCGATCGATGAGGAAAGCGTCACCCTGCACTGGGAGCTCTCGGGTAATCGTCCCGATGGGATGCACTTCGATTCAATTTCCGGCCGCATCCTCTGGATCCCGAATGAGGGAATAGTCTCCGGAGGGCCGTTATCCCTGAAGGTAACCGACGATGGCTTTCCGCCGAAAAGCGATTCTCAACGCATCGTGATCGCCGTTGAGGGTGTCAACCGGCCGCCCGCGGCGATTTCCCGCAGTGTTGCAACGGACCTCGGGACCCCGGTCGAAATCATGCTCTTCGCTTCGGACCCCGATCCCGACGATTCGGTCTTAACCTATGTTATCGTCGATTCTCCCCGCCACGGATCAGCGACGCTCAACGGAACCAGTACTGTTCTTTATACTCCTTCCGCCGGATTCAGAGGGGTCGATACGATACGGTTTATCGCGCGCGATGCGGTTCAGAGCAGCGATACCGCGACGATCAAGGTATATGTCGCATCAGACAACCAGAAGCCGGTTGCCTTCGGCCAACAGGTATCGACGAAGGAGGACATTCCGCTTTCCCTGAGCCTGCGTACTGAAGATGTGGAGGCGGCACCCCTTCGCCGTATCATTTTAAAGCATCCTCGTCACGGGACGATCCAGGTTTCGGGCGACACCTGTCTCTATATCCCGCATATCAATTATTTCGGCGCGGACACCTTTACCTTTATTGCCAATGACGGACTGCTCGACAGTGATCCGGCGACGGTCATCGTTACCATCGCCGCCGTCAATGACACCCCCGTGGTTATGAATATGGGCGTCCGAACCGAACTCAATACGCCGATCATGATCACCCTGACCGTTTCCGATCCCGACGACTCCGTTTTTTCATTTGAAATAATCAGCGGTCCGGCCCACGGCACGATCGACAGCTCGGGCCTCCCCGCCCTTGAGTACAGGCCTCGTACAGGTTTCAAGGGTGCGGATACCATCATGTGCCGGTCCACGGATGCGCAGACATGCCCGAGTCTTCCCGCACGAATCGTCATATTGGTCGGTATCGAGAACGTCCCGCCCGTCGCCTATAGCCAGTTGCTTACCGTTGCGGAAGATTCCGCAATCGTAGTCACCTTGCAGGGAAGCGATGCCGAGCTGTCGCCGCTCACTGTTAACATCGCCGGACAACCAAGGCATGGAACGCTTTCAGGATCCGAGTCATTGCGTCTCTATCGGCCCGAAGGCAATTTCTGGGGTCCCGATTCATTCACCTTTACGGTGAGTGACGGGATGCTGGTAAGTGAACCGGCGACCGTGAGAATTATAGTCACATCCGTCAATGACCTTCCGGTCGTTCAGTCGCATTCGATAACCGCCGGCCTCAATACGCCGGCCATGTTTTTCCTCACCGCGACCGATATCGACGATACGCTGTTTTCCTATCGTATCACAATGCCGCCGGACCACGGAACGCTCGATACGTCATTGCTGAACAGCGGACTGCTGCGGTACACCCCCGCCCTTGATTACCGGGGAGGCGATACCGTCAAGTTCATTGCACGCGATCCTTCCGGCGGCGAAAGCCAGCAGGCGAACGTCATTATTACCGTGGGAACGGTGAATCAGCGGCCGGTTGCCAACCCGCAGAATGTGACCATCAATGAGGAAGAGACGCGGACGATTTTTCTTACCGGTTCGGACCTCGAAACGTCGAACCTGACTTTTTCCATCACCGGCACACCGGCCCACGGTCAACTCGAGGGCGCGCTGCCGAACATCGGCTATCGTCCATCGGCGGATTACAACGGCGTCGACAGTTTCTTTTTCACGGTCAGCGACGGAAGTCTGCTGAGTGAAGCGGCACGCGTGCTTATCACCATTCTGCCGATCAATGACACCCCGGTTGCGGTGCCGCAGTTGGTTGCAGCAGACCTTAATACGCCGATAATCGTGACATTGCAGGCCGACGATGTGGACGGCATGAAGTTTACCTATCAGGTGACCGCCGGACCGCGGCACGGGGCCATGGATACGTCGGATATAAGAAACGGCCATATCGGTTATACCCCCTCCCTTAACTATAAAGGGTACGATACGATTTTTTTCCGGGCACTTGACGAGGCGCTTCTTGCGAGTCAGATCGTGCGTATTATCATCGGCATTGCGCTTGAAAATCAACCTCCCGTGGCGGTCGCGCAAACGGTGACGCTCAGAGAAGACGAGCCGAAATCGTTTACGCTGACCGGCCGGGACCTTGAAAAAGCTGCGTTGATTTTTACAATCACCGAAAACCCGAAACACGGCAGTCTGGAGAATACGCCGCCGAATATCCGTTATATCCCGAACCACGATTTCAACGGCGCCGACACCGTCAGATTCACGGTCAGCGACGGAAGTTTGACCAGCACTGCGGCGATAGTCAATTTCGTCGTTGAACCGGTCAACGATGCACCCGTCGGCAATTCCGTAACGACCACTGCGGCGCTCAACACGACGAAACTTATCGCGCTCTCGGGGTACGATGTCGACGGAGGACAGCTTACCTACCGGATCACAAAGATGCCGGCGCATGGAGTGCTTGACACATCGGAAATAAAAAATGCGTGGGTCCGCTATACTCCCAATAACAATTTCAAAGGGTACGACACCGTTCTGTTCGTGGTGCTCGACCAGATGGGCTGGTCCAGTTCCACGACGATGCTGATCGTCGGCGTCGCCCTTGACAATCAAAGACCGGTAGCCAACAGCTTCAACGTCGCGACCAGCGAGGACGTTTCCTGTGCCGTCACCCTCAGTGGAACCGATCCCGAAGGCGCAGCGCTGAAATATATCGTAACCGACTGGCCGAACCGGGGCGGTCTGAGCGGCATCGACATCGGAGCGAACCGTACGTATCAGCCGAATTTCAACGTCAACGGCGCCGATACATTTTTCTACGTGACCAATGACGGCATTCAGAACAGCGATCAGGCGCGGGTGATCATTACGATCAGTCCGGTGAACGACCGGCCGACGGCAAGGGCAAGCGCATCTCCGACCTCGGGCAGCGCACCGCTGACGGTCGCATTCGACGGGAGCGGGTCAACCGATCCCGACTACGACGCATTGACCTATGCATGGACCTTCGGTGACGGAGGCGGCAGTACGGCGGCAAAAATATCCCATAGCTACACGACCGCCGGTTCCTATACCGCGAAGCTCAAGGTTAGCGACGGCAAGGGCGGAAGCGACAGTACGACATTGACGATAAGCGTTGCCGCCAACCGGGCGCCGACGGCGAAGGCGACGGTGACCCCGGCAAGCGGTAATGCCCCATTGACGGTTACTTTCAACGGGAGCGGGTCAACGGACCCCGACGGCGACGCATTGACCTACACATGGCATTTCGATGACGGGAGCAATGACACCGTTAGAGCGACAGTGTCCCATACCTACACAACCGCCGGTACCTACGACGCAAAGCTTACGGTAAGCGACGGCAAGGGCGGGAGCGACGATACGACGGTGGCGATAAGCGTTGCCGCGCAGAACGAGGCGCCGACCATCGAAACTGATGCATCAGCGGATCCGAGCCCGGTCGGCGGTACGACGACGGCGCTTTCGGTGCTCG
>JAFGIW010000068.1 GCA_016929415.1 Chitinispirillaceae bacterium
GATGTCTTCGTCCGTGTGGATTGCGAAACATGGGCGGAAGTCGTCCAGTTCGATTCGGAGGGCGCTTTTGTCAATAGATTCGTTTTCAATCAGCGGGATTACAACGCCCGGAAAGACCTCGTCGTGGTGGGTAAGCGCGGCACTATCGCCGAAGAAGACTACGAATCCCTCAAAGGTAAACAGCAGTATTTCATCTGGCGGCTGATGTCGGCGGACAAACACCATTCGATGGACTGATGGCCGGACGGCAATCGGTCTGGTGTTTTCCAGGGTGGAAACGTTTCGCGTTTATTAGACGGGTGCCGGCCGGCAGCTGCGGGCTTCAACGCGTACCGGGCAATCGCCTTTTCGGGTTTAAAGCAGGTGAGATGGGTTCGAGCGATCACATAACCGAAGGCCTTAATGAGGAACAGCGTCGGGCGGTCATGGCGCCGGCCGGCTGCCATTATCTGGTGCTCGCGGGCGCCGGGTGCGGGAAGACAACCGTGCTGACGCGACGGATCACCTATCTGGCACGGTGCGGCGTGCCGCTGTCGCGGATCCTTGCGCTTACCTTCACCCGAAAAGCCGCCGACGAGATGGCTGCGCGGGTCGACCGGTTGGCTGATGAAGAACGATTACCGGGTCGTCCGACCATCACCACGTTTCATGCGTTTGCGCTGCAGGTACTTGGTGCCGAACATGAGGGCAGGAGTAATTTTAGCCGCATCGGTTTCAACGGAAAGGTGCATTGTAGTGATGAAGGGGGGCATCTGTCCCTTCTTGCGCAATGCTGCAGCGCCGACGAACGTGCGTTGCTTGAAGCCGATATCATGAAGCTTGATTCCATGATCGAGCGGTTGAATGTATTTCCGGAGTCGATAGGCGATCTCCCGCCGGCGAAGGCTGAAATTTTGCGGACCATCGTACGGCGATTCAAGGAACGGAAGCAGATTGAAGGGTCGTGGGATTTCTCGGATTTGATCGACGGCGCAGTGGAACTCTTCGAACAAAACCCGACGGTGCTGGCAAACTACCGTCATCGCTATACAACGGTCTTGGTTGATGAATTTCAGGATACCAATCCTTTACAGATACGGCTATTGCATCAAATCGTCCATACCGACAAATATCTCTTCGCCGTCGGTGACGACGATCAGGCGATCTATGGGTTTCGCGGGGCGGACATCAGGCCGACACTTTCATTCGCGACCCATTTCCCCGGTGCGGAGATCATCAAATTGCAGACCAACTATCGCAGCGTTCCGGCGATATTATCAAAAGCGAACGGGATCTTCCGTAACAAGGACCCCGCCTACCGTAAAGTGCTGGTATCGGGGAGGTACCCGGAACATCATGGAATCGCGCCGTCGATTCATCGCTTTATTGATCAGAAAGTAATGGCGGACTGGCTTATGACGCAGGCGGAAACCTGCTCCGTAACCCTGCAGGTTCCGCTTTGCGCCATGGCGGCCCTTTTCCGTATCAACCAGACAGCCGGCTGGATGGAGAACTACCTGGCCGGTAAAGGCATTCCGGAAGAGGGACGGCCCCAGCTTTTGACGGTTCACAAAAGTAAAGGGCTCGAATTTCCGGCGGTGTTTCTCTGCGACATGGAAGAGAGTGTTTTCCCGAGTTACCGTGAACGGAAGCAACGCCGCATCCGGACCATGGCGGAGCTTCTGCGCTACCTTAGGGATTCTCACCGTAAATCAATAGAATGCGACTGGGAAGAGGAGCAAAGGCTTTTTTATGTAGCGGTCACCCGGGCGCAAGAGCGGCTGTTTTTTCTTGTTGCGCGGCAAAAGGAGGTCTATGGAAGAAATCGACGATTTGAATCGTCACGTTTTCTGCGTCTGATCCGCTAAGGCTAATTGACTCTCCGGGTCGCTGAACCTATTTTAAATAACTTTTTATATAAGGAAATGTGCGGACCGGCATGCTTCAAACCTGAAACAATAGAAAAATATCATGATAGAATCATTGCGTTATCTTGACGGTGGTGTCGATGTCGGCGTCTGGAATTCCGTGAAGGGGAGTATCGGGGAGTTCGTTGCTTCAACCTTTAACGATCGGGTCCTCGGGAAGTTCGGCCAGTTCGGCGGAATGTTTGACATCACCGGTCTGGAAGGGTATGAAAGACCGGTGCTGGTATCTTCAACCGACAGCGTCGGTACCAAGGTAATGATCGCTTTCGAAACCGGCAACCACTCCACCGTCGGCTATGACATTGTCAACCATTGCGTCAATGACATTCTCGTGATGGGAGCGAAGCCGCTTTTTTTCCTTGATTACATCGGCATTTACAAACTGCTTCCCGACGTGGCGAATAAGATCGTCGGCGGCCTTGCAACGGCATGCCGGCAGAACGGATGCGTGCTCATCGGCGGGGAGACGGCCGAAATGCCCGATCTTTATAAAAAAGGCGAGTACGACCTTGTGGGGGCGATCGTCGGGCTTGTCGATCGTGATAAGGTAATCGACGGCAGTGCGATCGTCCCGGGCGACCTGCTTATCGGACTGCGGTCGAGCGGCCTGCATACCAACGGCTACAGTCTCGCCCGTAAAATTGTCAGGGAGATCGGCGGACGGAACTACGATGACGAGTTCGAGGGGAGCGGCAAAACCTTCGGCCAGGTTCTGCAGGAACCGCATCGGTCGTATTTTCCGTTGCATGCATACCTGCAAGGGTCTCTGGTCAAAGGGTGCGCCCATATTACGGGCGGCGGTTTCCAGGACAATGCCGACCGTATGCTCCCTCCTTCATGCGATGCCGTCATAGAACTAGCTACATGGCAACCCGATCCGATTTTTACATGGCTGCAGAAGACGGGAAATGTGGAACGGGACGAAATGTATCACACCTTCAATATGGGGATCGGTATGGTGGTCGCCGTTGCCCCGGAAGATCGGGACGCCCTTTTGACGGCCTCGGAGCTACGTCAATTTGAACCCCGGCGTATCGGCCGTATCATCGCCGGAACCGGTCGGGTGGCGCTGGAGTAATCATGCAGGGTAAAACACTTTTTCTCTATAACACCGCGCACCGGTCCAAGGAACGGTTCGAACCGCTGCACGATCCGGTCTCCCTTTACTGCTGCGGCCCAACGGTCTACAATTACGCCCATATCGGCAACCTGCGTACGTATATCTTCGAGGACGTCCTCAAACGCACGCTGGTTGCGCTCGGATATAACGTCAGGCATATTATCAACATCACCGACGTCGGCCATCTCACTTCAGACGAAGATACCGGTGAGGACAAAATGGAGAAAGGGGCGAAACGCGAGGGCGGGAGCGTCTGGGACATCGCCGTACATTTTACCCAGACCTTCATGCATGACATCGCGTTACTCAACATCCTTCCTCCCGACAAGTGGCCGAAAGCCACCGACCATATTCCGCAGATGATCGATTTAGTCGAAAAACTCGAAGGACACGGATTTACCTATAAGACTTCAGACGGCATCTATTTCGATACGGCGAAATTTCCTTCTTACGCTGCCTTTGCGGGCCTCGATACGGAAAATCTGCGCGCCGGCGAGCGGGTCGAGATGGGTGAAAAACGCAGCGTGACCGATTTCGCGCTCTGGAAGTTTTCACCGAAGGAGGAGAAGCGGCAGATGGAATGGGAGAGCCCGTGGGGTATCGGGTTCCCCGGTTGGCACATTGAGTGCAGTGCGATGTCCCTCGCTTACCTTCCCCAGCCGATCGATATTCACTGCGGCGGCGCCGACCATATCCGCGTGCACCATACCAACGAGATCGCCCAGGCTGAAGCCGCAACCGGGAAAACATTCGTACGGTACTGGTTGCATGGTGAATTCCTTGTGTTTGAAAAAGGGAAGATGGCCAAATCGGGAGACCATTTCATCACCATGGCGACGTTGCGACAGAAAGACATTGCTCCGCTGGCCTACCGGATGTTCTGCTATACCGCCCATTACCGTACCCCGTTAAGCTTCTCCTGGGACGCGCTTGCCGCTTCGGCACAGAGTCTGACCAACCTCCGGCGGGTGATTGGTTCATTGTCTTCCCAATCGAAAGCGTCATCCCCGTCAGTCCTGCAGATTGCGAGCGCGCTGGATCCGTTCTATACTGCCGTCGCGGATGATCTGAACATGCCCCGTGCAGTGGCGGCCCTCTGGGATATTGTTCGCAACGAGTCGCTGGATGCACACCTGCGCCGGGTGTGTGCGGAGCAGGCCGACAACGTGTTGGGGCTCGAACTGGGCCGCATGCCGGCGGAGACCGTTCAAACGGTCGTCGGGGCGGACGGCGCGACGATGCGGTTGGAATGCACGACCTGCATTCCTCTTGACATATGCGATAAACTCACGGCGATTCTCTCCGAGCGCCGCCGGGCTCGCCGTGAAAAGGATTATACGGCGGCCGACCGGATTCGGCAGAAATTGGGTGCAGCGGGGATCATCGTCAAAGACCAGCCCGACGGATCGACGACCATATCCATACCTGCAGGTATATGCACTGATGACGATAAAAAAGCGCTAATTTTCATGGATTGATACAAGGAGTTTTTATGGCAAAGAATACGAACGATGATATGTCGAAAAAATTCAAGAAGATGATGGTCGGCAGCGAGATTGAGGAACAACATCTCAAACGTCGTGAGATTTTTCTCTGGGGGGAGATCAATGACGAGTCGGCTGAGTCCACCGTTAAAAAAATTCTTTTTTTTGACGGGCGGAGTCATGACGATATCGCGCTTTATATCAACAGTCCCGGAGGGGTTATTTCCTCCGGCCTGGCAATTTATGATGTGATGCAGTATGCCGAGTCGGCGATAAGCACCATATGCATGGGGCAGGCGGCGAGCATGGCTGCGGTTGTTCTCTGTGCAGGTACCAAAGGAAAACGTATTGTGTGGGAGCATGCCCGCGTTTTAATCCATCAGCCTCTGATATCCGGCAACATGTTCGGTCCTGCTTCCGATATTCAAATTCAGGCAGAGGAAATGTTGCGGATTCGCGATAATCTCAATGAAATTCTGGCAAAACATACCGGCCAATCGATTAAAAAGATTGCCGAAGACACCGACCGGGATTTTTTCATGTCTGCCGATGAAGCGAAAAAGTATGGTATAATCGATAAAATCGTTAAAAAAAGCTGAAATCTTCCGGCAGGGTAATGAAGTCACGCAGCGCCCGAATTTAATGTTGAATCCACAAAAAATTGATTTTATTGTCTTTGACTTTCTTTTTATACACGAATTATATTTGAAAGACTTTTTTCTTCTAGGCATTTTGCCGATGTAGCTCAGCTGATAGAGCATTCGACTTGTAATCGAATGGTCGGGGGTTTGATTCCCTCCATCGGCTCCAGGAAATGGGTAGGTGCCCGAGTGGTTA
>JAFGIW010000069.1 GCA_016929415.1 Chitinispirillaceae bacterium
CCTCCCCGGGTATTCCTGCGCTTTTCGCATGTCGTCTTTCCTCGGCATCTTATGCATCGACATCAAAAAGAATCGCTCAATTTAGGTTCAAGAATAATTGCTTAAATGGGAATTGAATTTTTTTTAGAATGCAAATAATTAATTCATAACAAGCACGTCATGGCAGATCCATAATTCTTTTAGGGGTATGTTTAAAAGCGAACCAGAATCCAATACAAACCGATGCGAGAGAACAGATTATCACCATTGGCCAGCCAACCGGTTGAATAAGTGTAATTGCATTTTCAACATTTAAATTTGAAAGAATCGCTTTGGGGGTCATTGAGGGATATTTAACACAATAGATAAAAATTCCAGTGGCGATATTCCCGGCGATTGCCGCAATAAAAGAAAGTCCTGCTCCGATAAAACCATACCACACGTCTTTTGTCTTGCCGGCATAACGGATTGCACTCGCAATACCAAATGCAATTGCCAGAGACATCACAGGCATCTTATATTTTTGGGCTATTACTATCCACAGTGCAGTACCTGCTGTCACTGCAAGTATACCGGCGCCGCAACCTAAAAGAGGACTCTGTTCTCGCTGCGGTTTTTGTTTTTCATTTTCTTCTTTGCTGCCAATAGGGTTGATTTTTGTTTTCTGCTGTTCGTTGGACATGGTTAATCCTTTGTCACGTTAAAGAATCGATACAATCTAGAAAAGTTTTAAGATAGATAACTATCATTCCAAGATGGTTGTCTATTATTTCGATATCTTTTTTCGGTTCTTCCATAATCCGTTCAATGACATATCTGAGAAACACGGATTGATTATAACGCTCCATAATCTTTTCAACCGTTTTCATGAATTCAGAATCCGGTTCACCTGCAAGGTATTCGAGCATTTTATAATTTTTTTCTTCATTTTCAAGCAGATAATCTAATGTGATCTCATACAGCTCAATATCAAGAAAATCAATCACATACCAAATCAGGACTCCCATAAAAAATATGACTTCACGTTCGGACGGGATAAGAAGTTCATTACCGGCAGCCATCAGATAACTTAAAGCATAGGGCTGCGCTTTACTCATTTTTTCAACGAGTTGAGGGGCTTCTTCGAGTTCCATATCAGCCTTTTTCTGCCAGATAGTATCAATTTCATCATAGGTCAATGGCCGCATTGAACTCCCAGGAAAATAATACTTCTGCAAAATACACTTGGAGCGACTGATGGGCAATATAAAAAGGTTAAAAGCCGATATGTTTCCACAAGAACCGGAATGGGTTCTGTTTCTAATTTTCTACAGATCAAAGGGAATAAAAAGAATTCTGCACCGGCAAAATTAAAAATGAAAAAGACTTTACGCATTATCAGTCAAAGAAATAGCAATTCGTATATGCATGATGGCGGATCCTGTTTTTTAAAATGGTTTCAACTTCTGCGCGAAGATACTCACCGGTAGATAAAAACTTTGTTTCAACGGGAATTTGAAGTTCATAAATTGTTTCTTTTATATTCGTTACGTAAAATATTCGTTCGTTTATCCCTTTCTGAGTCGAACCTGTAAAGAGGGAGATTTTTCCTAACGCACCAAATTCAGGAGTACTGATCGCATGGATATACAGATTATTTCCAGGGAGACGGCTGGGCGCTGAAGAAATTGAAAAGTTTTTCGGATTTTTAGAGTAATCTATTGATATATAAGGACCTGTAGTAATAAATATTGATCCCTTGTATAGATAATTTAAAACTTCTGCAGCATTCGTACACTTGCCATAGATACCAGTCTTTCCATAGCCCATAAAACGTTGAAAATCCTCATTGATACTTAAGAATGGCCGCTTAATTGCCCGGTATCGATTGAAATCGCCATGTGCATCGTTTCCCGCAAGAAGCGGTATGCGGTTGCCTTGTTGTAATAGTTTCAACCACAACTTTTTACCTCTTACCCATGATTGATTAATACCGTTATTAAATGCTTGAATACCATCGATTTGCTCATGAAAATCCTCTTCCGACCATGCCCCGCGGTGAAGGAATAACCGCTGCAACAGCCCACTTCGTGAAACGGGGTGCGCAGCGAAGGCGAAACCTCCCTGCCGGTGTATTTCATTAACCGCTTGTTTTATAGTAAGTTGCTGCTTGAAGTGGAGCCGCTTTCGTGCTCCATCTCTGGACCCGGGAATAAAGTCGGAAATTCCTAACGCACCAAGATGTACAGTGGAGCCCATAAGATTCTGACAAGAAATCTCCTCACCCTGAATCATAATTGTTGAAAAATTCAATGTGTCAGACAGTTCCTCCTTCTGTTGGTTCCAACGTTCAAGTGATTGATCTTCATTCAGATAATTATCCATCAAGCATGACAGATCATATGAATGGTCGGTTATCCCGACGAAGGATAAACCGCAACTCTTTGCAATACGGTCGATTACCGCAAGCGGAGGGCCGAATTCCACATGACTTTGTGAAAACTGGGAATGAACATGGATATCCCCATAGGAACATAATTCCTTTCCCGGTAATGGATTATCAGCGCAATAACAACTGAAGGCACGCTTTGATGAGGTATTTAAATTGTCGTTGAACACCATCCATTTTTTTTTCTCATTTTTTAATGTAACTGTTGCATTGATAAAAAGTTGTCCAATGGGCAATTCTCTTTTCGCGACAGGGAGAATAAAAGCGCGCTGCAACTTTTTAAACGGGTGATCGACTTCATACTGCTTAAGGTCGGAGAAATGATATACTTTTGTCCCGGTAGATGGTTGTGAAACGGTAACTGCAACCTGTTGCGGTTCTGCATGAAAACGTACCAGGTCATTGATAATAAGTAAAATAGGAAGATCTTCACCCGGGCCTACCCGGTAAGGAACATCAAAGAGTACCTCAGGTTCCCGTTTAAAGAGAAGGCTAGGAAAAAAAGGAAAAAAACGGTAGTGAATCTCTGCATAAAGTAAGAGAAGGGGAAGATTTATTTCATTTGGCGACAGCATCTTAATTTATTTTCATCTTGAAACGGCATGTTCAATTTAACAGGCATTATAATTTAGATTCAGATTATAAAAATAGATTCTGCAGATTAGTAGTGCTTTAATTCAATATCTTCAATTGCCGGTTGGAAATTGTAAATAATTAAAATATTGTCAATTCATTAGTTGGAAGTGAGGGATTTGATATTTTCGTTCTATTTTAAGGTACAGCAGTCGGGCATGTTGAATATATCCAAAAGACTGTCGATTCGTCAATTAAGTGACATGTAACTGGCGCTGTCGTATAGGTTCACCTAACATAAATTGACATTAATGATATATATAAAATGTTGTTATACAGATCATTGAAGCGGAAATGGTTTTTATTCAAAATGACTTTTTACAAAATTGAGATGCGAAATTCCAACAATTCTGCCGACTTCGCCTATCGCATAAGATATATTATTTAATACTTATCCAAAAAGTCACTCCAGTGGTTTCACTTTCCAATTAAGTTTTAAAGGAGGGCCCCTTATGTTTACTTCAAACCGTGATCTGATGACTCGTGCCCGTGCATCGCTAAATGGAAAGTGGGGAATTGCCATCGGGATTTCAATGGTTTATTTTATTATTTCGGCGATCGCAGGTTCTCCTAAATATCTTAAAATCATTGGTTTGATTATTAATGGTCCTCTTACTGTCGGTTACTATATTGTTTTTCTCTCCCTTATACGCAAGGAAGAGGTTCGTTTCAGTCAGTTATTCGAGGGATTCGCCTCGTTTTTAAATGCTCTCGGCGCATATCTGTTGATAATAGTCTTCGTAGTCCTCTGGTCGCTGCTCCTTATTATTCCCGGGATCATGGCCGCATTCTCTTATTCGATGACACTGTTTCTGATTGCAGATAATCAGGAGATGGATGCTTTCAAGGCGATTAAAGCGAGCAAAGAAATGATGTACGGAAACCGTTGGAAACTTTGTTGCTTTGGTTGCCGCTACACCGGATGGTTTATACTTGGGATCATTACCTGTGGTATCGGTTTTATCTGGATCTTTCCGTACATGATTGCCGGTTTTGCCCATTTTTATCAGGACTTGCTCGATAACCCGGCAAAAGCAATGGAACAAACGATTGCTGCATCCTGACAACTTATGAGAATTGACACACTATGCAGCTTTTTGACTCCCATTGCCATCTGCAGGACGAACGGATCGTGGAGAACGCTGAAGCGATCATCGGACGGGCGCTTGCTGCAGGGGTCAAATGGATGCTCTGCTGCGGAAGTGCTGAGAATGATTGGCATGCGGTAATCGCCCTCGCCGGTCGATTCCCGTGCATTATTCCAGCACTGGGCATTCATCCGTGGTATGTCGCGGAGCGGAGGGAAGGATGGCTGGACAGACTTGAAGCGTTGTTAAGGAATGATCCAAGGATCGCGCTAGGGGAGATCGGGCTTGATCACGCTTTAAAAGAGCGTGACGACGGTAATCAGATCAACGTTTTCTATGAGCAACTCCGGCTTGCTCGCAAACTTGGCCGCCCCGCATCCATCCATTGCCGCACGGCGTGGGGGAGCCTTATGGAGTTGCTCCGGAGGGAAAGGGGCATTGCGGTGAATTCCGTGATCCACTCGTACAGCGGACCCGTGGAATTGGTCGCTGAGCTGGTGCATTGCGGTGTTTCGATCTCATTTTCGGGATCGATCACCTATGAAAAGAACCGCCGCGGACGCGATGCGCTCAGGAAGGTCCCGGACGATCGTCTCCTGATCGAGACCGACAGCCCCGATATTCCTCCTGTCAATCATACCGGGAGCAACGAACCCGCAATGCTCATTATGGTGGCAAAGGCGGTCGCCCGTCTGCGCGGAGCCTGTGTTGATGAGATCGGTGCGATAACCGTTGCTAACGGGAATCATCTTTTCCGTTATTAATCCATGGCGCATTCTTCAGCAGTTGCTCAAAATCATCAATGAACACCGGTTTGCTGAAATAGAAGCCCTGCACCTGTTCGCACTCTTTTCGGGCAAGATACTCTGCCTGCTCCAATGTTTCAACCCCTTCGGCAATCACATTCAGATTAAGGCTGTGCGCCATGGCAATGATAGCGTCAACGATCGCGGTGTCGTTGGAGCCGGTCTGCATCTCCATTACAAATGACCGGTCGATCTTTATCGTATCGATGGGAAAACGTTTGAGATAACTGAGCGATGAATAACCGGTGCCGAAATCATCAATGGCGATCGGGATTCCCATCGACTTGAGTTCATTGAGTATAAGAATCGTTTGTTCGGGATTTTTCATGCCGATACTCTCGGTGATTTCGAGTTTCAGGTTGCCGGGGTCAAAGCTGACTGCATGAAGCACGCGGTTAACCATAGAGATAAGGTCCTTCTGCTGGAACTGGCGGGCGCTCAGATTGACGGAAATAACGTACGGCTTTTTGAACTTTTTCTGCCATAGACGCATTTGTCTGCAGGCGGTATCGAGCACCCACTCGCCGATCGGGATAATCAGACCGGTCTCTTCGGCGAGCGGTATAAACTGGGCGGGCGGAACCATGCCAAGATCGGGATGCTGCCACCGTATAAGTGCCTCGGCACCGATAATTTCCCTGTTTTTAAGGTTAATAAGCGGTTGGTAGAAAACAATGAACTGCTTCTCATTCAAGGCTTTCTGAAGATTGTACTCCAAGGTGAGCTGCTCGAACGCCTGCGTATTCATTGAGGGTTTATAATGCTGATAATTGCTGATACCGAGTTCTTTCGCCCGCAGCATGGCGGCTTCCGCATTTTTAAGCAGGAGTTCAAACTGTTCGCCGTCACCCGGAAAGAGGCTGACTCCTATGCTGATGGTGACGAAGAGTTCCTTATCGGCAATAAGGTAGGGCTGCGAACAGTTTGAAAGAATCCGTTTCGCGACACGCGCCGCATCCTGGGGATGAAGAATATCTTCAAGGAGTATTGCAAATTCATCATCGCCAAGCCTGAAAACGGAATCGACCTCTCTGGTGCATGATTTCAGGCGTGTCGCGACATTCTGCAATAATTGGTCGCCAAACGTATACCCAAGCGTGTCGTTGATGAGTTTGAAACGGTTCAGGTCGAGCAGGAGTACACCCAGAATGCCTTTACGGCGACGCGCCAGATTAAGCATGAAGGTCAGACGGTCGTAGAGAAACATCCGGTTGGGAAGCCCGGTGAGCGAATCGTAATAGGCATGGTTGCGAATGGTGGTATTACTGTTGATATATGCAGTAATATCGGTAAAGATGCCGACGTACCGGTCGAACTTGTCTTCCTTTTTGATTGGAAGAATAGTCAACCATTGAGGATAAATCATGCCGTTTTTTCGGCGGTTCCAGATCTCACCCTCCCATTTCCCATCGGTTTGCAGCGAAGTGTCGATACGTTGGAAAAAAGCGTTATCATGGCGTTGTGATTTCAGGAAAGAGGGCGTTTTTCCGATCACTTCGTCCTGGCTGTATCCGGTGATACGTGCAAAACCGGGATTAACGCGGAGAATAACCCGGTTTATATCGGTAATGATGATTCCTTCGGAACTGTTGTTGAAAATAGCCTCATTTTCAGGCTGTAATCCCGGAGGGGCGGAAAATGAAACCGCTCGTTCCGGTGAGTCATGGTCGATAGACATCTGCTCTTCTTTTCGCTAGTAACGTGTCAAACGGCGTGATCGTGATGATGTGATAATAAACTGATTATCAGTGATTATATCATATCATTCCTGTTGAATCAACGAGATGCAGTAAATTCATTGATGCACAATGCGGGGGTGGATGAATTTAATTATTTTTAAACGCGGATCACTATGAATAATTCGCCGGTAGGAAGGTCCGTTTAAGTGGCCGGGTCCACAGCCGCTGCTACCATGACGGGGGGGGCTTGAATCGATGTCACGACCATTCCGGCCTGTCATCGGTCGTTGCTCATCCCAAATAACGTTTCAAAGGTGTTTATGAGGCAGCAGACGGGTATAAAAAGAAATGTGACAAGGCGGATGGGTATGGTAATCCTGCTGACCGTTTCTTTTCCTCTGCATGCAATGCTGCTTATTCCCATGGACAACACGCAGAATGATCACCTCAAAGCCTATGGCGTCGTCTATTCGATTCTAGGCCGGGGACAGAAGGTCTACTGGCTGCTTAACTTCCGGGGCGGGTCGTTCGTCACCGAAGAGTCGAAGGCGATTCTGCTTGCCATGCGTACGGCGGGGGTGACCGCATCTTCCATCTCCGCCGGCGATTGGTCGGCCATCAAGACGACCATTGCTGAAAACAACATGGAAAAGGTAACGCTCGAGAAATCACCAAAGATCGCCGTCTATACCCCTCCAGGCAAGCTTCCCTGGGATGACGCGGTCACCCTGGCGCTTACCTATGCGGACATTCCCTACGATAAAATTTACGATAAAGAAGTGGTGTCGGGAAAACTTCCTTCCTATGACTGGCTGCACCTGCATCATGAGGATTTTACCGGGCAATACAGCAAATTTTATCGCGGTTTCTCACGGGCCACCTGGTATCAGAAACAGAAAATGGAACTCGAGGCTCTGGCAAAAAGCCTCGGGTTTTCCAAAGTAAGCGATTGTAAAAAGGCGGTGGCGTTGGCCATTCGACACTATGTTGAAAAGGGGGGGTTCCTTTTTGCCATGTGCAGCGCAACCAATACGCTTGAAGTGGCGCTTGCCGCCTTGGGTACCGATATCGTCGATGTTGTTTACGACGGCGATGGGGTCGATCCGCAGTATCGTTCCAAACTCAATTTCGGCAACTGTATGGCGTTTGAGAATTTTAAAATCGAGACGGACCCGCTGGCTTCCTATACTGATAATATCGACGTTAATCTGGTCAATACCCCCATGCGGATCGAAGCGCGTGACTTTGTACTTTTCGATTTCAGTGCAAAACTTGATCCCGTACCATCAATGCTTGTGCAGAATCATACCACAACCATCAAAGGCTTCTTCGGCCTCCTTACTTCGTTTAACCGGAGCGTAATCAAGAAGAGTGTGATAGTTCTCGGCGATGTGCCGGGCAGCACTATGGTAAATTACATCCACGGCGTTGTCGGCAAGGGACAATTCGCCTATCTGGGCGGACATGATCCCGAGGATTATTCGCATGCGGTGGGTGATGCGCCCACCATGCTTGAGCTTCACAAAAACTCTCCAGGTTACCGGCTGATTTTAAACAACGTTCTTTTCCCCGCTGCCGAAAAGAAAGAGAAAAAAACCTGATGCACCACGGCCGCAGGGAGGTTATCTCATGGTGGATGTACGACTGGGCCAACAGCGCGTTTATCCTTACGGTCGTGGCGGGCTTTTTCCCTGTTTTCTTCAAGCGCTTCTGGTGCGATGCAGTTGATCCTACACTGAGTACCGCCCGTCTTGGCTTCGGGAACGCGATCGCCGGATTGGTGGTAGCCGTTCTTTCCCCGCTGCTTGGTGCCGTCGCCGATGTCGGAAAGGCGAAAAAGAGTCTTCTTGCGCTTTTCATGCTGCTTGGGGCGTTATCGACGATAGGCCTTTTTTTCTTGCCGGGAGGGGAGTGGTTTGGCGCCCTCGCGGTCTTTCTTATTGCATCAGTCGGTTTCAACAGCGCGAATATTTTCTACGACGCGCTTCTCGTTGACGTAACGGACAGGGAACGGATGGACTGGGTTTCGTCGGTAGGGTACGGTATCGGCTATCTGGGGTGCGGACTGCTTTTCGCCTGCAACGTGCTGATGGTCAACCTGCCTGCGCGTTTCGGACTCTCCGGGCAGGCACAGGCGGTACGGGTATCGTTTGTCATGGCCGGCGTCTGGTGGCTGCTTTTTTCGCTGCCGCTCCTGTTATTTGTTCATGAACGCGGGAGCGCAGTGAGCAGAAATCTTCTGAAGATAGTCAGAGAAAGCCTGGCGCGGGTCTCCAGGACGATGGCTGCGATCGTCCATCATCGGCCGTTGCTTCTCTTTCTGCTCGCCTACTGGTTCTATATAGACGGCGTCCATACCTTCGTGCTGATGGCGGTCGATTTCGGAATGGCAATCGGAATTAAGGTCCCGTCGCTCATGATCGCTCTGTTGGTCGTCCAGTTCGTCGGTTTCCCCTGCACACTGTTCTTCGGTCTCATGGCGAAACGGTTCGGCCCTTCGACCATGATCATAGTGGGTATCATCATTTATGTCGTTGTTTGCGGAGCCGGCGCGCTTCTGCTTCGTTCAGCGGTTGACTATATCATACTGGCAGGAGTAACCGGTGTGGCCCAGGGCGGCATTCAGGCACTTAGCCGCTCCTACTTCGGGAAATTGATCCCGGCCGAGGCGTCTGGTGAGTATTTCGGATTCTATAATATTGTAAGCCGCTTCGCGGTGATCATCGGACCGGCGATCGTGGGAATCATTGTCATGGTGACGAAAAAAGCCGGAATGCCTTCAATGCTCGCTTCCCGGATCGGCATGTCTTCCGTCTCGCTGCTCTTTTTAGCAGGTGCGGTACTGCTGATGCTCGCCGAACGTTTACGCAAGCAAGAGAGCGTATGACCGGAAAAGGTACGCCGCGCACCGGAGATATGGAGACATCGTTTGCTGTCCGTTCATTTGATGCGAAGATGCCGGTCGAGGAGTACCATACACTGCCGAAAAACCCGCTGTATATCATCCTGGATAATTTACGGAGTGCATTCAATGTGGGCGCCGTCTTCCGTCTCTGCGACGGGATGAGGGTGAGCGGACTCTATCTCTGCGGGTATACCGCTGCACCTCCCCATGTAAAACTTGAAAAAACATCGCTGGGGACGACGGGGTATGTTCCCTGGAAGCGGTTCGCGACGACAATGGAAGCGGTCAATCATTTGAAAGGCAGGGGGATTACAGTATGGGCCGCCGAGACGACATCTCATTCCGTCGACTACCGCACGGCAGCGTTCCCGCGGGAACTCGGCATAGTTTTCGGCAACGAGGCGCTCGGCGTCGACGAGGCGGTGCTTACCGCATGCGATATGCTTATCGAAATTCCCCTCTTCGGATTCAAGAATTCCATTAATGTCGCGACGTCATGCGCGGTGATCGGCTTCAAGGCGCTTGAATCGATGGCGGAAATAAAAAAGGCCACCGCTAAAAGCAAGCGGTAGCCTGATACTTTTCTTTATAGGGCGGATTATCGTTCGCGATAGTACATGCGTTTTTCCTCCCGGATCCGCTTCCGCTTCGAGGAGTTCAAACGCCGCTTTTTTTCTTCACTCGGTTTTTCAAAGTGGCGGTATTTTTTAACATCGGATAATATACCGGCCCGTTCGCACGTTTTCGTGAAGCGTCGTATCGCCTTTTCAAAAGGTTCGTCTTCCCGTACATAAATACCATTCATCGATTCTCACCGCCTCTCCGGCCTGATTGAAATAGTAAGAGGTTTGAAATATATTTTGCGGTCGCCGGAATGGCAAGAGTTGAGCGTGATGAAAGAACAATGTCGTTTCCGGGTGTATCCGGCCCGATTACTCTGCGCCTGGATTTTCTACCGGAGTCGCCGGGACGTTGAATTTCAGCTTCATTTCCTTGAAAAAATCCTCGAAATACTGCTGTTTCTCCTCGTCCTGGCGTTCACCGATTTTTCCGTCGAGAAACTCTTCAGGAATTTCATTCAGAAAGGTGCAGGGAGTGACCATGCGCATTTTTCCGCGGAACACTTTGGTGCCGGGGTAGGTAAGATAGAGCCGTTTCTGCGCACGGGTCATGCCGACATAGAAGAGCCGGCGCTCCTCGTCGATTTTACCCTCTTCGATAGCACGCGGGGAGGGGATGAAGTCGCGGTCGAGTCCGGCAAGAAAGACCACCGGAAATTCAAGTCCTTTTGACCTGTGCAAGGTCATCAGAACGACTTTCCTGTTCTGTTGCCCTGCATCCTTCTCCTCCTCTTCCTCCTCGGCTGTAATAAGAGCGATTTCCTGCAGGTAGCCGCTGAGTGTGGGTGTTTTACGCTGATGTTTATGCTCGTAGGTTTCAATTCCGTGAATGATCTCCTCGACGTTTTCCTTGCGCCGTTGCGAATCGTCATCCTCTTTTGTTGCACGGGCGAGGTGGGCGGTGTAACCGGTGTCGGCAAGCAGGTCACGGGTGGTTGCCGCGAGGTGACCGGCGGCGAACCGCTCGTTGAAGCGGCGGTGGAAAGCCAGAAAAGCTTCAATCCGTTCGTGCTGGTCAGGGCCGATCTTCTCGACGGCCGGATGTCGTTCAAAGGCGTTCCATAAACTCATCTTGCGCAGGGCGGCAAGATCGTCGAGTTGCTCGAGCGTGGTGGGGGAGATGCCTTTGTGGGGGACCTTGAGCACGCGCATCAGGCTCAGCTCGTCGTGCGGGTTGGCGAAGAATCTCAGATATGAAAACACATCCTTAATCTCCCTGCGTTCAAAAAAACTCATCGCACCGCTTACCTTGTAGGGGACTTTTTTACGTCGTAATTCCTCTTCGTAGCGGCGCATCATCGCATTGGTCCGCAGCAGGATGGCATGATCACCGTAGCGGAAACGGGTATTTTTATGATGGCCGGTAATGGTAGCGGCGATCCATGCAGCTTCATCCTCCTCGTCATCCCCTTTGTAATGCATGATCGGATCGCCGTCGCCCGCGACCGCGGTGATCAGCTTGATTTTCCGGACACGGTTACGAGAGACGACTGCATGTGCCCCTTCAAGGATCTGACGGGTCGAGCGGTAATTCTTGTCGAGGACCACGGTGGTGCAGTTTTTAAAGGTTTCGGCGAAGGAGATAATATTGTTGATGTCGGCGCCGCGCCATGAGTAAATGCCCTGATCGTCGTCGCCGACAGCCGTGATATTGTTTTTCGGCAGCGCCAGCAGGGTCGCGAGCTTCATCTGGACGGCATTGGTATCCTGAAATTCATCGATGGAGAGATAGGAAAAACGCCGGCGGTATTTTTCGAGAATATCAGGGAATCGAGAGAAAATCTGCAACGGAAGAAGCAGCAGGTCGTCGAAGTCAACACAGTGGCGTTTGAGGAGTATCGAGCTGTAGGAAGTGTACACCCTGTTCAATTTCCGCTCGTCGGGATTTGCAGTTTTGAATGATTGTGCGTCGATCGAACCGTTTTTTGCCAGACTGATACGAACGGCGAATTCAGCAGGGTCTTCACTTTTAAGTCCCCGTACGCCGGTGGCGCGCATGATGCTTTTCAGAGTGGTGATCTTCTCGTATTCATCGATGATCGTGAATGATTTATCGAGTCCGATCGCACCGCCGTCTTCACGCAGGATTTTAACGCCGAGGCTGTGAAAGGTGCTGATGGTCATCGTGTCGGCGGTTTTTACCGAGGTCAGCCCGGCAACACGTTTTTTCATCTCGCGTGCCGCTTTATTGGTGAAGGTGACCGCGAGTAGTTCGGAAGGGGGGCACTTTTTCTCTTTTACCAGCCGCGCGATCCGCATGGTGAGAACACGGGTTTTTCCGCTCCCTGCTCCTGCGAGCACCAGGAGCGGCCCCCGGTTATGGCAGACAGCCTTTCGTTGGTTTTCGTTGAGTCCGTCGGTATATGGCGGCATAGTCCCTTTCTTATGCAAATGTCAACTTGCGGCGGCGACCTCAAAAATACTACGACGCTTCGTCCAATCCAACCGGCGCATCAATTAATTGAGTTTAAACGATAAAAATAGTAGTTTATACATCAATTGAGTATTGATGTGCTCCATAGAACACTCCTATGATTTACAACGGTATCAGTTTTTTGGGTATTTTTTTCCTGGTGCTCCCGGGATGGGTGTTTTCCACCAACAGGAAAAGGAGTAACTGGAAGCTGGTCGCATGGGGAATAAGTCTGCAGCCGGCTTTCGCGGTTCTTGTGGCGAAAATCGTCGGTGAACGGACCGCGGCGACCGAGGTTGTGGGTTTTCGGGACGTGGCATTGATACCCGCGAAGACTAAAACTCTCTCTCAAATAGGGATATGTGCCCTCTGTGCCGTAACCCTCGCCTGTATGATGACGGCCCGCACCGCAGGAATATTTTTTACCGATACCACCATTCTGCTTGAAAAATAGAGACAGGTGCAACATGAATATTCTTCGTTCGATTGTATGGTGTATGCCTTTTATATTACTGGCAGCGGGTTTTTTTACCTCACGGATTACCGCATTCAGATTAACCCGTTACGGATTCTATTTCGGAGTGCTTTTTTGTGCTTTTTTATTCGACCTCCAGTCGACTTCCTTTCGTATTGATAAAATCGACATTCTTTTTGCGCTGTTGGTGCTCTTTGTGTTGAGCGATTTTTTCTGGCGTGTGGTACGAAGCAAACACCTGTGGCTGCGTATAGCGGCACTCGTTACGGGGCTCGCGCTTTTTTCATGGAACTACCACGAATGGATTATCATCGGGCCGAAATCATTGAACAGGCTATGGAATTCTAAAAGACTTTCGGAATTTAAAACGAAACATGGACTCTATTACGTGAAACAGCGGTGTCCCGAACATTGGAGAAAGAGTGCCCCGTGCGATATGGTCCTCTTGAAAACACGAATTACTCCCTTCCTCGAACAACGTCTCGACAAGTATCCGATCCCCGAGGGGTATGAAAATTCCACTATTTCCCTTGTATGGGATACTTCTTCACAATCGGTCTCGGTTCAGATGGTCGGTGATAACGATACGTTATGGACCCTCGGTGACCCGATATCCAGGGAGTGATCGTTAATTTCCTGTCGAGCGGGGAAGTAGTATTACGGGGGAATCGTTCTCAAAGGGAAGAGGAGCTTCGATTGTTGACTGGATTTATTGAAAAGCGTGTCGTATATTTTTATAAATAGTTCTAATTCCAGATCGAAATAAACCTTATAATTACCTTGGCAACAATAATCCATCTCTTTTTAAATTATGATATTATGTAAGAAAGGGGTATAGCATGGCGGTTAGATTCGGGGTTGCAGTGCTTTTATTTGCCGGTATCATCCGGAGTGGTTTTTCCCAGGCCATCTCGTTTAACACACCGCTTCCCTGGGTATCCCTGAGGAATGATACGATCATCGTCAGGGCACAGATTGATACCGCGGCATTTAAAAACAAACAGCTCTCGTTAACCCTCGCGACAATTAAGAATGGGAAGACCTCGACGATCGCTTCCAAAGTGTTTCCGGTTAAAGATCCTTCCGGCGAGTTTTCCTTTGGAAAAATCAAGAAAAAGCTCGTGGGCGGGGAGGAATTTCTACGGGTAAAATGGGCTGTCAAAGGAAGTGAAGACAAGGGCTCCGTTGAACCGATCGGTATCGCGGACCTCAGCGTACAAACCGAGACCGACACCGTCCGGGCCGTGCACGTTGCCGACAATATGGCAATCAAAGATGCAGCGGCTGCGGTCGGCGAAAAATTTTCACAGACCGGTAAAATGGCTTACTCATTTGCGTGGAATAAAAATGCCCTTTTCGCGGTGCATAAAAAGGGTGCCGGAAAAGACACCCTCAAATTCGCGTTCGACGGCAAGAGCGGGAAGAACGCGTTTCTCTCCTATCCCGATCGTTTTGTGGTTTCTACGGTTTCCGACAGCATCATCGTCAAAGGAGTTCATTACAAGAGGGATATTAAAAAAGATTCATTGGTGTATACCTCGGAAGAGTGGAGAAATGAGATGACGCATGAAGTCGTCGGTGATAAAATCGTTGTCAGGATCCCATGGTTCGATACCGGCATGATCCCCTTTGAAGAACGGACCATCGGTTTTGGAGCATTTGTCGTGGGTGCAAAAGGAAAAACAGTCGCGGCGCTGCCGGCTTCAGCTCAGGTTTTCATACCGGCGACATGGGGAGTCATGCTGTTGCAGAAGTGAAATTGGGTTGCAGAAAATGAGCAAAGAAGGTATTTTATCGCACCAATAAGCTAAAATTGAAATTTATGGTGACTGTAGTTCAATCGGTTAGAGCACTGGATTGTGGTTCCAGACGTTGGGGGTTCAAGTCCCCTCAGTCACCCCAGTAATTAAATGAAAAAGGCCGTTTCCGAAGGAAATTGAAAGGATGCGGCCTTTTTCTCTGGCGACTATCGACAGTCCACAATCCCGAGCATAAAATTTCCTATCAGCAAATTTACTCGAAATCACAATGCAAACCATCCGTATTCGTGAATACCACCTTCACTACATCATGTTCGCTCCAGAGGACATGATTAATCGTCGACATGCTTTTTCAATCACCTCATCGGATCAGATAAAAAGCGTTTACCGGGGGGGGCCCGCAAAGATGACATGTGTCGACAGGCAGGTTTCAGCACCTCATCCCGCGACATTCTTCTTGTTCCCACGATTTCCGTCACGCGGAGTACGGCCCATGCGTCCAAATGCGTCTTTTTTCGCTGATTAACGCTTGACTGCGACGCGCACCCATCCAAGTCTGCTGTTTCCCGCACAATAGATTCCCGGGCTGCGGCGGCTTATTTCGAACATGCATCCACGGTCAAGCCCGGTTGCCCGTTTATCGAGAAGCTCCCCACGCAGATTCATAAGGCTGATGATCGTTCCCGGTTCTATTGATTCTGCAGCAATCAGCCGCAGCAGATCGCCGTTGATCGATGACGACAACAGGCAGGATGCTCCCGATTTCTTCGCGGCAAGCGGCATTGCGGCGACCACGGGGGCGGTGGTGTCCCAGTCAAGCTTTTTCATGATGGTGTCGATGAGCACCCGGGCGACTTTTTTATTGTCGTCGATTGATGGATGCCAGTCACATCCCGTCAAGCCAAGATCGTCGGGATATGCCGCATAGTATACTTTGGGGTGGTTGAAGGTCGTCGTTTCCTCGGTAACGACGCGTTTAGCATTCTTCTCGAACGTGGCATCGCCGGTTGACACGCAGACTATCGCGGCACCGGGGTAATTCCCCAGCACCCGTGCAATGAACTTGTGATAATCGCCGACGTACATCGAGTCGTCGGGGTGGGGGGTGGTTGAATAATCATTGGTGCCGAGGCAGATGACGACCAGTTCGGGTTTCCATTTGGAGAAATCCCATTTGACGGCATCATTGTCGGCCTCACCGAGCGTCTGATCGTAGTGAGAGGGAAAAGGTGCTGGCGAGCGTTTGGCGCCTTCGTTGTAATTGCGCACCATCCCCCGCGCCCGACCATCCCAGAATGACGCTCTGCGCATAGAAAGCTTTCGTCACATTTGCCGCAAAGGTACGGTTGGCATTGGTGAGTTTGAACCGTACCTGTTCAGTACACTCTTTATTCGTGCTTTCGACCCCGTACCCGGCAGTGTACGAATCCCCGATGAATTCGATTTTCCGCTGCGGTTTCGCGGGAGCAGCACCCAACTCTTTGCCTGCGGCGATGTAAAGGCCGATAAAGTTTCCACTGTTGTAGTGATCTTCACTCCGCAGGATGATACGGACCGTATGGAGCGAAGCCGAAAGGTCGCTCCTGAAAAAGAATGCCCTGTCGGTGCCCGTGGAAATGGTCGTGTCGAAAACCCCGTCGATTTCTATACATAATCATAGTACGCATTCGCGTGGACCATGCGCATACCGATAATCGGACCGGGGAAAGAGGCTTCGATGACCGCTCCCGACCAGTTGAGCCGCGGTTTGGCCGGAGTGGTGAAATCGAAACGGCCGTAGTAATTGATCCGGGGATCATTTGCGGCAATCAGTATGGTATCGCCGGATGCAATGGAAGGGGGAGCGGCAGAGAGGGGTGAAAGACCGGAAGCTGCCAATATAATGCAGAATCGCCGGAAAAAGGCACTCGTATGAAACGTACTCATTTCATTCCTTCCTTGAACGTGGAAAGCTCCTCCATGCATTTAAAAATAATCAAGGCCTTTCTTATCCGCCGTTAACCGTTGCTGTTGTTCCGACGCCTTGCGGGTGAGTTAATCCGGCTAAAAAATCAGCCAGCTCCTTGTCTTTTTGCGTACCGATCAGAATGCGTTTTCCTGTTTTAAGATACAATTGCAATCCCCTGTCCCCGGCTACATTGAAAGCTTTACCCCCTTTGCAGAATCGGATTCCCCAACCTCCATAATCCCGCAGCGGATGGTATTTTATCACCTCATATCTTTCAATTTCATCCCAATGAACCGTATGATGTTTGAAGTGAAACGGATAATATCTGTAGGTGATTCCCTTAACATCAATTTCCGTAGTCAACCTGGCGAATCTGAATAAAAGATATATTGAAAGATAAAGAATCACTACGATGATGAATTCCATAATCATCCCAGTATCACTCATCGGATTATTTCCAAATTGGTGTCCCCGAACAATCTGCCGGTAAAAGCCGAATCCGGAAAATCCGATTGTCAGCAGACCTGAAAAGATTACTATGCCCCCTATCCAGGTCCGCATCATTTTTTGCGATTCCGTGAATGTCTTTTCCGTCATATCATCAGTAGTTTCGCCAACGGGCCTTCAATATATTGTAGATGATGCATTTATAATTCGGCGCCTGTAATAAGCGCAAACAGGATGTTTGCGCTACCTTTAAATATCAAGAAACCAGACTTCCCCCTTTAAATCAAAATAATAATAGACAGGACGGGCACCCCCACTTTTTCCGCTTCTATCTTATCATTAGGGTTCAAAAAAATCATCTTCCTCGTTATCTTCAAATAGTGTCTGTCCGAAAACTACCACTTTCGGACGCTGAGCGGAGTCGAAGCGCCCGCGACCTGATGAAATCGACACGTTTCGACTCCGCTCAGTAACTCGCCCAGGGTAGACTTGACAACAGCCCGACCTTGAAATAGCTGTTACGCTGTAGGCGCGTATGCGCCGGGCAGCCTACTCACCCTCTCTGGTAAGCGTGATGAGGGAGACGAAACCGAGGAAAAGATCGATTTTCTCCTTCTCGATAGGAAAAGCGGACAGCATCACCGCGAGACTGGAAGTCCGGATTTTCCATGTTTCCGCTTCTTCCGGCAGGTTCAGCCTGATAGGCGCTTGACATATAGAGTCGGCGAGAGGGGCAAGGGTGTCGGGGTCCGGCACGGTATCGAGGATCATGCATTGGTCGCTGCCGAGAAAAATGGAGTCGCCGGTCGCCTCCCAGCCGCCTTCACTTCTAAAGAGCACTTTCTCTGAACGTTGATTCAGCTCCAGAGTGAAGGTGGCGTCATCGTTGACATCCAGAATAATATTCATCGTGTCGGAAATGATACCCGCGATGGGTATGTGCCAGTATCCGACCGGGGAACGCTCGCTTTCAGGGTCGTCGGTGCAATTCACGTTGAAAATCACCGTTGCGGCTATCAGGGAAACAACTCCGATTGTAAGTCTCATTTTCAACATCCTTTCATTTAATGCGGAAATGCCCTCAATCATTCATATCAGTGCCTGATGGGGGTAATATAGTTTATTTTCCGCAACGAAAGAATACCGCCGGAATATTTTTCCGATGGAGTGAGAGCTGCCTATCGACTTCGCCGCTGCTCCGTAAAAAGTCAGTGGTCTGTGTGAGAAGTGGGGAAGTGAGGTTTCCATTGTTCTTACCCCTCTATCGAGAGGTGGCCGCCGGGCCGGGGGGAAAGCAACAAAGGTCAACTCACATTTCTTTCCTTACTGATTTGTTTTTTTAATTGTTAATGAGTTAAATGAGGCATTGGTTTTTTATTTACGTTGGACCTCATCCCCCGCCCCTTCTCCTATCAGAGAAGGGGAATTGAAAATTAACATTTTCTCCTCTCCAGGCGCGGGACGCATGGGGTAAGGTCCAACGTAACCGGGCCTCCTCCTCATTTCCGCCGTCCTTGCCCTTTGTCCTTAAATCACGTCTTTACAATCGTTTCGATATGCTTGACCACGAATTCAACGTGCTGCCGGAGGGGAAGATCGTTTTTCAGTGAAGCCGGGATGGCGGCATCGGCATCACACTGCAGAAGCAGTTCGAGCGTATAGAAAAGTGAAGGAATGAACCGTGGTGTAAGGTGCGAATGGAGCGAGCAAATCCGTTCAAGCTGCCGCACGGTCAAACACGCCTTATTGGCCCATGTTTCAGTGGAATCGATCGCCGATTGGGCCAGGTGGTAAAACAGGGAGAAGTATTTTGTCCCGGCGCCCTGGAGAATGTAGGCCAGCGCGGCAAGGGTGCAGACCTCCTTGCGGAGTGCGGGGAGCAGGTGCGGGTCTTTATCGAATACCTTGAACGCACCTAGCTGCATCGCGCGGGAAGCGATATTCATCGAGCGGATGCCCGAGAGCATTACAACAAAAGGAAACTGCGGGTGTTCCGAGAGAAGCTTCAGCCCGCTCTCTTCTTCCTCCATGGCGATATCGAGAACCCAGCAGTGCCACCTGGTGGTTTTTGCGATTATTTCACGGGCCTGTTCAGCTGAAGAGGCGAGCGTGGATTTGAACAGCGGAGATGAAAACAGTTCGACGATCACATTCCCCATTACCGCATAGTCCTCAACAACGAGCAGATTGATGCTTTTCTTGAAGATATCGGTAAGAAAATGAGCCTGCTCCCTGATCTTCGTCATAAATGTTCTACTGATGAGGATAGAAAGAACAGTACCATTGTCGCGCGATTCTTCCGGCTGGAACGTTGTTTCACAATGCTGCTGATCGCGTTATATATTATAATAAAAAATCAGCCCGGCAACAAGGAATGCGGGAAAAATAATGGGGTCCCGCAGAAATTAAGCGATAGTTCATTGAAAAAGCGGTATGTTAGGCAAGAATGTTCACAGGATGGTGCACCTCTTCCCGGTCCTTGACATTACACGAGAACTTATGATAAATTGAAGTGAATAAGGAGTCCGATGGGGAAAACGATTGTCATTCTCGGTAATTGTTCCGAAGCGGATCTTGAACGGATTGAAGGGGCAGCCCTTCAGCATGGGTATAAAGTATCGGCCCCGGGAAGCGATGCTCAACCGGGTATGTCCCTTTCCGAACAATCACCGAGTGCTTTTATCTCGTTTCAATCCTGTACCCCGGCAATCGTTATTGAACAGTTCAGGAACCTGCCCATCGGTACCGGGGAAAAAATTCCTTTTTTTCAACGGATCGAAAAAACCATACCTCCTTTTGCACACGAACTGCCCATTGCAGGCTTTTTTGAAGTCCCGTTAACCAAAGCGGTTATTATCAATATGATAAAGGCGATCGAGCGCAACGAAAAACTCCTGAATTATCAGCAGGAACTTTCAGCGCAGGTCGCTGCGGTGCGTATGGAAATGGGGCAGATGGTTGAAATAGGTACTGCCCTTTCCTATGAAAATGATATAAGAAGCCTTCTGGAGCTTATCCTGAGTGTTTGCCGCCAGGCGGTGCAGGCCGATGCGGGAAGCATCTACGTGCGTGAACGGGCGGTTCCCGGAGGTCCTTTTATCAACTCGCTGCTTTTTATGGTGGCTCAGAACGATTCCGTCGATATCAAACGCGGATCGCACCACAGCCTGCCGATCGATACCGAATCGATTGCCGGATATGTGGCTTCAACCGGTAAGCCTCTGAATATCGATGATGTGGCGAACATCGACAGTTCCCTTCCTTTCCGCGCAAGTTCGGCATTTCAGCATCATTTCGGATACCGGACGAAGTCGATGCTTACCGTACCCCTTAAAAACCTCAACCATGAAGTGGTCGGTATTCTTCAGCTGATCAACCGCAAGGACGAACTTTCACGCCAGCTCTCCACAGCGCAGGAAATCGACACCTATGTCGCTCCCTTTTCCCTGCACGACGAGGCGTTCGTTCTGTCGGTGGCGCCCCTCGCCGCGGTATCGATCGAACGGGCGCAGCTGCATGAAAACATCACCGCACTGTTCGAAGGATTTCTCAATGCATCGATCGCGTCGATCGATGAGAGGGACCGGGTGACATCCGGCCATTCGCGGCGGGTCATGGGGTACGCGATGGCGTTTGTCGACGCTGCGGCGGCTGATCCCGGCAATCCGTTCGCCGAATTGGGGGCGACGCACGAACGCCGCCGGCAATTCCAGTTCGCGGCGCTCCTGCACGATATCGGCAAAATCGGCGTGCCTGAATACGTATTGACGAAAGAGCTGAAAATTTCCAGGGCGGAATTCGATTGCATCATGGCGCAGATTGACTATATCGCCGTGCAACGGATGATCAATCCGGCATCGGTTTCATGGAAGAGCGCCGGAGAGCTTGAAGAGGACCGTGAATTTCTGATAAAAATCAACCGGTGCGGCAGGATCGAAGATGCTGATCGTGAACGGCTGCAGCAACTGTGCCGTAAAACCTTCATTGATCTGAAGGGGAATACCGTGCCGCTTTTATCGGAATATGCGGGGGAAGCATTGTCGATTACCCGGGGAAATCTGACCGCCGCGGAACGGGAGCTCATCAACTCGCACGCGCGGTCGACGCTGCGGATACTGTCGCAGATTCCGTGGATGAACTCGCTGGCGAAAGTCCCCGAAATTGCCGCGCAACACCATGAACGGATCGATGGAACCGGGTATCCCGACGGAATCACCGGTGAGCGGATGTTTCTTGAGAGTAAAATACTCGCGGCCATCGACATTTATGAAGCGCTGGTGGCGCAGGACCGCCCCTACAAACCGAAAATGGCTCCCGAGAAGGCGCTCGAAATACTTCAGGCTGAAGTCAGGGCCAACCACATCGACGGGGATGTGGTCCGTTTCTTCATTGAAAAAGGAATCTACAAACTCTTCACCGACAAGGCCGCTGAACACTCATGAAAAACAGCGGCGCTCTCCTGCGTGAGCATGTCCCCCTCTGCGATAAAAACACCTTTGCCGTCGGCGGTATTAGTCGCTATTACTGTGCACCGGAAACTGCGGAGGAACTGCGGGAAGCGCTCCGCTTGGCTCACGGGAAGGCGATGCCGCTTTTCGTGCTCGGCAAAGGTTCCAATGTGCTTATCAGCGACCACGGATGGCCGGGGCTGACACTGCATCTCACCGACGCTTCCGCCGACAGACCGATCGCCTGGGAGGGCGCCGCTGCAACGGCATCGGGCATGGCCGCGTTGAACCGGCTGGTGAAAGGGTCGGTGGAACGGGGGTATGCCGGAATGGAGGAACTCGCCGGGATTCCCGGTACGGTGGGCGGAGCGGTGATCATGAACGCGGGCGCCTTTACAAGCTGCATTGCCGACACGCTCGATGCCGTTACCTGCTGCGACCGGCTGGGCGGGGAACCGCTGCGGCGCCGGGTCTCGGAACTTGGTCTCGGCTACCGCACCAGTCTGCTGCAGAAGGGCGGCGATATCGTGGTAAGCGCCCGGTTTGCCTTTTCACGCACTGCGGATCCCCGCGAACTGGAGCGCAAACGGAAGGAGGTCATCGACCGGCGCCGTAAAAAACAGCCGCTCGATTTTCCCAACTGCGGCAGCGTTTTCAAACGGCCGACCGGCAATTTTGCCGGCGCACTCATCGAAAAATGCGGCCTCAAGGGAGAGAGATGCGGCGGCGCCGAAGTATCGGTCAAGCATGCGAATTTCATCATCAACACCGGCGGGGCGAAAGCCGGCGAAGTGCGCCGTCTCATCTGCATCATACAGAAACGGGTATATGAACAGTGCGGCGTTCTGCTCGAACCGGAAGTTATTTTTGTCGGCGAATTCGAGGAACCGTTGTTTAGAGCACGTCCATAAATAAGCTTCACCCTTTCGTAAGAGGAGCGCATGAGCATTACTGTCGAACGATTCGTTACCGGACCCATCGAAACCAATACCTATGCCGTCATCGACGATGATTCGAGGGAATGCCTGATCCTCGACCCGTCGTCGGGACTTGACGAAGTCTTTACGCTCATCCGCGAGGAACAGTTTACACCCCGGGCGATCATCATTACCCACGGCCACTTCGACCATATCGGAGGGATTCCGGAAATCATCGCGCAGTATCCTTCGCTCCCCGTCTACATCCACCCGGACGAAAAGATTTTACTTACCGATCCGATGCACAACATGTCGTTCATGCTCGGAGAGAACTTCAGTTACAATGGTCCGATAGCGGATCTCAACGAGGGGCCGTTTACGATAGGCAGTTTCAGCGGAACGGTTTTCGTCATCTCCGGCCACAGCCCGGCAGGATGCGCACTGCTTATCGGCAAATACCTTCTCTGTGGAGATATTATCTTCCCCGGATCAATAGGAAGGACCGACTTCCCCGGGGGAAGCGAAAGACAACTGGTCGACGGGATCAAAAAGAAACTCATGGCGCTCGATGACGAGACGGTCATCTGCCCCGGCCACATGGGAAGAACGACCATCGGCAGGGAACGGAGGATGAATCCGTTTCTGTGAGGACCGGGGAGAGTAGGGAAGTAGTCAATAGTCAGTATATTCCCTGGAGCGGGCACTAATCTCAAACCGGATCACTTTCACTTACCGTCAGTTTTATCCCTGAAGGAACCCGTCTTTAGAAATCGAATCACCAGCTCGATTGTCGGTCGCTTTATTGTTATCAGAACATGTGACGCCTTCAGCACGGCAACCTCTTTCTCAACGCCGAGAACCGCTTTTTCCGGAGTAATAAAACCGTCATTCTCATCTTTCGCCGAGCGGTTGAACCAGAATTTTCTTTTTCTGACTCCGACGATTACGCCGATTTCACCGAATCGCGGTTTGGGCAGTTTATTCGCGTAGGAACCGGTATCGGTGCGCATTTTTATCAGGTTCGGACCCAGCATTGCCGTTATAACCTGATTTGACGAAAAGAAATCGGCGATTTCCGCGCCCTTGTTCGGCGGGGCGATCATCACGGTCCGGCGGATGATTGGAAACCGGGCGGTCGAATCGAGAAAGCGATACATCGACCGGACGACCAGCGCGCCCATGGAATGGGTAACGAACGATACCGTATCTTCGGGGAGCGACGAGATTTTCCGGTATAATTGCGCGCCAAGAGTGTCGAGGTCTTTGTATAGGCTGTTATATCCGTAATTCGTCGTGAGGAAACCGTTTTTCCGGATCGAACGGTCAAGCTTTGCCATTGAAAGCGGATTACTGCCGAACCCATGGATCAGATAGACGTGTTGTGACGCTGAAGCAGGGGTGATTGCCGAGAGTATTAAGAAAGCGGCGATCAACACTGGAGGTACTTTTTGTGCTGATGGCTTTTGTTCCGCGTGACCCCCGGGCGCCGCGGCGGTGACAAGCAACAAACACCCGACGGGGGGCACGCACGGAGCGGGGTGCGATTAAGCACGAAACAATGTTGCTTTTCACAACGCACTATACCTCCCGCCACGATCGGGGACTGTTAAACGGGAAGAAACGAATAGGGGAGTCTTCTGATTGCTGGATTCTCCCCCTCACCTCATCCACGTCACCCGGCGGTCGAACCGTTTTGTGACCTTGCCGCGGGAATCGATCACCGTGAGTTGTACGATATA
>JAFGIW010000070.1 GCA_016929415.1 Chitinispirillaceae bacterium
CAACAGCGCGAAGCGCTGGATACCTCACGCTTAAAGAACAGCGTGACACACCACCCTTGGACCGGGGTGCAGGGGCGGAGCGCCCGCTTAATATAATTGATATTGTCAATATGGAGAATTGGATTCACCTGAAAATGAAATCATAAATTCCTGCCAGTAAAAAATTCTACGGAAATTTTCCCCGGGCTTCCTCCTGATTTCACACAAAAAACGCAAAAAAATCCATGTTCGATTTTCCCGATAAAAAATTATTATTTTTTTTCTTGCGATGGAAATGAGTCACATATATATTACCAATAAGAGTAACAAGCGAGAAGTTCCGGGGAGATCGCCTTGCGTGTGTTTCCTCAGTATATTGATCTCTCTTTCCAACCTCTCTCACTATTTTTCCGCAGGGAAAAAAATCCGCGGGAAATGTCAGTGTTATAATAATCTGTTGTTGTATTCAGTAAAAATTGAAGTAAAGAAAGTTTGAAATGAGCGCGGATTTCGTGCTCAAGGAATAATTGTTCTTTTATATTGCTCCGTTCTGGTTTTCTTGACCGGATTATCGTGGTTGTGAAGGAAATAACGGATAAACTATCTTTCATATATATAATGTAAATAATGATTGATCGATTAACAGACGGATTGACTATGAAAAACCGGTTATTGAAAAAAGCCTGCATGATCGCCGCGGCAATGGCGTACGGGGTGGCGGCTGTCCAACCGAATTATGTTAAAACCACGACGTATGATGTGAATTATTCGGGGGATGATGTAATAACCACCGAATACTCCGACGGGCTCGGGAGGAGCATTCAAACGAAACTGAGGTTGGGGGGGGATAGAGATCGTGTTTCATGCACCTTCTATGACGAGGCGGGAAGACTGAAGTATGTTACGAAACCATTTGTGGATTATCAGAATAAGGGTGTTTTTTTGCCGGGGAGTATTATCGATAATGGAGTTATCGATAATGTCCTCGAACAACAGCTTTATGATCAATACACCGATATCCGCGCCTTCGATGAATTTGATTACTGGGACGATCCTTTGGGAAGAATTCAAAGTAAAAGAGGACCGGGTTTAGGTACAAGTCCAGGATATGGCTGGATATTCGGTGTGGGAAGAGATCCTGAAAACTTTTCTGTTGGTGCCTACTCATTTCAGTTCGAAGGTGGATTTATTGTATCAACCATTACACTTCAGATGCTTTTTGCACTCACCAACCATTTGCTGACTAATGATGAATTTACCGATCCTTCGTATTTCCTTACTATTACAGAAGACGAGAATGGTAAATTTGCCCAGGTATTAAGAGATATTTTCGGAAGAACTGTTGCGACGAGAACTGATCCTGATGCAAGTGCTGCAAACGATCAAGTTCTTTCAGAATACCAGTACGACATCCTTGGTAATGTCCGTTATGAGATACCTCCGAAAGACAATACCAACACCCTTATCGGAAACACCGAATACCGCTACAATACTCTCGGCCAGATTATATGGAAACACACACCTGATGGAGGAGTAGTCGAATACACCTATTTTCCCGATGGGAACGTTCAATTCGTGACAACCTATGAAGGGGGTTCAATAGTCAGAAAATTGACATACACTTACGATGAATTGGGGCGACCATCATACCTCAAAGAATATGGCCCGAACATCAACGGCGGTTTCGGCAGTAACGAACGTGAAATCGCCACATGGGCGTATGACGACCTTGATATCGTCGCTTCGAGGAGCATTTTCAGAAACATCCCCGAAACGCACATCTCACCCATAAAGAATACGAAGGGCAGGCTCTCTGCTGTAATCTATTCCAACCATGGCGAAAAACGAACCTATGTTGGCGAGATTTTTTCCTATGACGATGAGGGAAGGCTGCGTTTTAAAATAACCTCGATCGAGGGGGTGCCCGGATTTCAGCTGACGTGTTATGAGTATGATATCCACGGCAAACCGACGGTCGATTACTGTTTTTATATTGGAGATATCATCAAGAAAAAATACCTTTACGATCATCTCGGACGTTTATGTGACGTCTATCATTGCGTTACCGCCGACGGCGGGCAGACTTATACGGATTATCCAATCGCCGGTTACGGGTATAATGATATCGGACAAATGAGTTTGAAAGGTTGTTACCAGATAGGGAGTTATAATATCGAATACGATTACGATATACGCGACCGGCTTACCAGGATAATGAAACCTTCGAATAAAAAGGGCTTTGACGAGACCGTTTCATTATACGATCAGGTTGGAAATATTAAAAATGCTCAATTCAACTATTTCATTTCCTCACCAACGACAGCGACAAAAGAATTCGACATGACCTATGACTATGACGATATTTACCGGCTGAAAACAGCAACACCGTCAGCAACCGACCAGATTACCGATTATGGGACGGATTATGATTACGACCAGGGTGGCAGATTCACCGGGAAACAGGAGGGGACAAGTAACCTTACAGGCTACCAGTATTATTCCGAACCATCCAGCAGTATTTATACCAATCGCCTTAAGCAAACCAGTAAAAACTCAAGCGGGCAGGAATATATCTACGATACGCATGGAAACCTGGTCGTCGATTACACAAAGAAAATGGTTGCGGAGTACGACTGGCGCGACATGCCGGTAACCTACCGGTTTTACAGCGCGATCCCTTCAGGCATAACGAAAAACAGTGCGGGAACCGGCACTAACAGTAATCTATACGAATATATGAGAAGCAAAGTGGACGACGGAACGATACAGCTGGCATCAACGGTCATCATGCTTTATAATGCGGCAGGAGAACGAGTGAGTAAAATAGAAGTGAAGGATTAAAATGACGCTCAGTCTGTGACAGGCTTAGTATGAGCGGCAAATGCACAAACACCGGAGCAGCAAAATATAAAATTTATTCTTAAACTGACAACTATTAACGATTAGGTACCCGACCTATGATTAAAACAGCCATTAAATTTCAAAGTGTCGCAACGGCAACATTTCTAATTGCCCTTCTCTCCACCCTCGCCAACGCCACCGTTTCAGTAAAAATCTTTTCCCGCGACGAGGCGCTCGGGGAGACCAACCACTCGAAGCCGCGTATTTACATTCAGAATATCGGCACCGAGACGATAAACGACTTTTCGTACCGTTACTTTTTCACCACCGAGAGCGGGAAAACGCCCACGCTTTCGCCCTACTACCTACCCAACGGGGAGCAGGCCATCATCGTCCCCTGCGGGAGCGGCTATTACGTGCAATACACATTCACCAATGCCAACCTCGCTCCCGGCGGCCTGCTGCCGCACAGCGAGGGGAACTGCCTCGGGCTGCACTATAACGACTGGTCCGCGTGGGACAAGACCAATGATTTTTCGAATAACCTCAGCTTGAGCTTTCAGGAAAACCAGAACATCAGCGTGTACGTGGCGGGAACGCGCATTTACGGCAACGAGCCCGAAGGCGGCGGCGGAGGCGGTGAATCCGGCTACGTGCTGCGGGAAGTGTGGACGAACATTTCCGGTATCTCGACCGATGACATACCCGTGGGCGCCACGCCGAATATCACCGGATCGCAGTCCACCCTCGACGCGCCGCGCCAGTTCGGCGACAACTTCGGCGTGCGGCTGCGCGGGTACATCACCGCCCCAACAACCGGGAATTACACCTTCTGGATCGCCAGCGACGACTATTCCAAGCTCTTTCTCTCAACCGATTCGACCCCTGCGAACAAGGGTACGGCCATCGCCTCGGTGACGGGGTACACTTCTTGGAAGCAGTGGAACAAATACGGTTCGCAGAAATCAGCCCCCCGTTCGCTCGTGGCGGGAACAAAGTACTACATTGAAGTGCTGCACAAGGAGGGCGATCAGGACGATAACTGCTCCGTCGGGTGGGCGAAACCGGGAGAGGGTACTTCCTACCCGAGCGAGGTCGTGCCGTCGAGCGTGCTTTCCCCCTTTGTGGATCCGGTTGTCCCCGCAAATCCCACGAACCTCGTCGCGACCGCAATCTCCTCACAGCGCATCGATCTCTCCTGGACCGATGCATCGACCAACGAACTGGGATTCGAGATCTTCATGAAAAGCGGCGGCGGCCCTTTCACCTCGATCGCCATGGTGGTCGCCAACCTGACGTCATACCAAATAACCGGCCTTACGCCCGAAACGCAGTACCAGTTCAAGGTACGGGCGTACAATACCATCGGCAACTCGGACTATTCGAATGCGGCGCTCGCCACCACCTTCGCGGTCTCAACGGGAACCGTTAACCGCGAACTCTGGACCGGCATAACCGGCATTCATATTTACGACATACCCCTCGGCACCACGCCGAATTACGTTAATAACCTCACCTCGCTCGAAACGCAGCAGCAGATGGGTGACAATTACGGCCGGCGCATCCGCGGGTATATCATTCCGCCGACCACCGGCAATTACTACTTCTGGATCGCGAGCGACGACTATTCCCAGCTCTGGCTCTCCACGAGCGCCGATCCGGCGGGAAAGTCCATGATCGCCTGGGTTGCGGGGTACACCGACTACCACGCCTGGTACAAATACCCCTCGCAGGCAAGCGCGGCGAAGTCGCTGGTCGCGGGCCGGAAATACTATTTCGAAATACTTCACAAAGAGGGGAATCAGAACGACAACCTGTCGGTCGCCTGGAGGCTTGGTACAAGCGGCAGCCCGACGGTTATCAGCGGTTCGGTCCTCTCGGCATATATTCCCCCAACAGCCCCGGATACTCCGAGCGGACTTGCCGCAACCCCGCTTTCAGCATCGCAGATAGATCTCACGTGGACGGACAACAGCAGCAACGAAGCGGGTTTCCAGATCGAGCGGGCGACTGGAGGCGGATCGTTCGTGCAGGTGGGCACTGCGGCGGCCAATGCGACGGTCTTTCACGACGGAGGGCTTACCGCAAATACCCAGTATCAGTACCGCATAAGGGCATTTAACGATTACGGTACTTCGGATTACACCTCGACGGTGTCGGCAATTACGCTCGCACCATCAAGCAGCCCTCCTCCGCCGATGGAACTTGCTTCATTCGCCGTTTACTCATCCCAGAAAACCACGCTTAAGGACCGCTGTGTTTTCAGCGGCGGCGGCGCGGTGGGGTCGGACACCTTGGTCGAAATATTCCCCGAAGCCACGGTGAACGGCAATGTCGTTTCGGGTGGAAACATCATCCTCAAATCACAGGCTGAAGTCAACGGCGACGCAACCGCTGCGGGAACCATCACCCTCGAAGCCGGAGCGACGGTAAGCGGGGACACCGCAGGCAACACGCCGGTGGCATTCGTCGAGATCCCCGAAATTGCCTCCATTCCCACGGGAACCGAGAAGATAAAACTCAATCCCGATTCAATCCGCCCCACTCCGCTTTCTCCCGGATACTATGAAGAATTTTTCGTCGGCGCTCGGGGGAAAATTACGCTGGTTTCCGGGAAGTATACTTTTACGAAATTCTATTTGGAACCCGATGCGACGGTGGAGCTTGATGTTGAATTCAGCGATATGGTGGACATCGAAGTATCCGGGGATTTCGAGCTCAGTGACCGTTCAAAGGTCGTGTTCGCGGATGAGGGCTATGTACCCTTCATACGTTTCTACACCAACGATGCCAATACCGTGCGTATCGGTTGCGACGTGCAGTTCAACGGCACACTCACCGCGCCGCACGGCAATATCGCCATGTATTCCCGCGCGCAGTGCAGCGGGGCGCTTTATGGAAAGACGATCACCATCGAGCCGGATGCGGTTATTCTGAGCGACATGACAAATCCGGAATCGGACAACGATGGCGACGGTATTGCTAATGTTCTCGAAGTCATCATGGGTACAGGGCTGAACGACTCAACAGACTTTATCCCCATCGCAATACCGTCGAAAGCATGGATCGACAATTCACAGGATGTAACAGTAACCTATGACTTCAGCAGGTATTTTCCCGATTATGCATTCGCAACCGCGGTATCGGCAACCTTCCCGGCAGGGTCGCTGGTACGCCCCTATATCCCGATGCTTCCTTACGTAAGCAACATGCCCGCCGAAGGGGACACGTTTTCGGTACCGGACCATGCGATGCGTGGAAGGTATATCGGATTCCGGCCGGAGAACAGTATTGTATCAGGGCAAACATTCAATTTCCGGTTTCCGCTGGCGGCATGGATAACATGGATGAAAAGGAAAGTATTCCAGTTAATAGGGTCAAACTGGACAGAGATCGCGGCGGCTCCTCCGGCAGGCGGCGACGAGGATGAAGGAATCGATGTTGATCCGGGCAGTGGCGGTGGATCGCTTGCAGCCGGGGATGAAGTGTTGCAGACCACGACTACGCTCTATTTCGATGAAGGGTGCGTATTCTCGAAATCGCAACAGATCGTTTTACAATACCAGGTTGTCATAAACGACGCGGCAATGGAGCTTGAAAGACTCACCCTCAAGGTTGAATATACCGATCTGACGACCAGTACTTCTTCATATAAACAGGTGGACCTTACGGCAACACCTGCCGGAAACAGGCAGAATTATTTCGGCTCGGGAAAATTCATATTTGAAAACCCCGTCAGGATCGATAACTGCATTTTTATCAGTAAGTATACCGGCCAGCAGGAACTTTTTTACACGCAGGATTGCGGCACAAACTTTATGATCGACGGGACAAAAGTGCTGCAACTTCTGGCGAAAACCTCGGCAGGCCTTATACAGGTGGTCCAGCCCCTTGCACAGAGGGAACAGATTGCGCTTTACTATACGAGTGAAGCTTTCACTTTCGAGACAGCAAACTTCGGCGACGGCCGCATCATCACTGATATAGCAACAACCGTCCCGGACTTCGCGTATGAATATTTCCTCAAGGACCACCTCGGGTCAACGAGAATGGTGATGAGCGACGACGGGACCGTTACCGAGGCGGTGATGTACCAGCCGTACGGGATGATGTCTGAGGTTCCGGGAGCAACGGCATCGGCCATTCCCGTGAGGGAGAAGTTTACGGGCAAGGAGTTTGACCAAGAAGGTGAGGATGCGGGAAACGGAGTGCCGGGGATAAAGGCGTATTATTTCGGAAGGAGATACTATGACCCGGAAGTGGGGGGGTGGGGGAGCACTGATCCGAAGGGGCAGTTCTGGAGTCCGTATTCCTACGCCG
>JAFGIW010000071.1 GCA_016929415.1 Chitinispirillaceae bacterium
GCATTTTCGCAGTGGCGTATTTACCGGCATCTGCAGCAGCAGCGCAAAGAAGTCTGCAAAGCAGCGTCTTAATCGCTCAATTTAGGTATTAGTATAAAACATGTTTCATTATAAACCATAAGCTATTGATATTTAAAGTTTTTATGATTACAGGCATTAAAGTTTTCGATTCTTTTAAATCGCATGAACAAGATGAAAAAAAACGTCGTCTTTCAATGACCCCCGAGGAGCGACTCAACGAAGTTGAATTGCTCCGTATCGAAGGCGGTAAATTTTTATATGAATATCCAACAAGATTTCGAAGAGTTATTAAAATTACTCGAAGGTAACTCTGTACAATACATAATTATCGGGGGCTATGCCGTTGCATACCACGGGTTTCCAAGACTTACAAAAGATATTGATTTTTTCTTTGATAATTCAAAAGAAAACGTTAAGAAAATAATTCTTAGTTTGATAGCGTTTGGATTCCCTGAAGCTGATTTGGATGTTGAGACGTTTACGACAGAAGGAAATATAATCACTTTTGGTGTTGAGCCAGTACGTGTTGATTTTATTAATCAGATTTCTGGTGTGAAATTTGATGAAGCTTGGAATAATAAAGTTCGCGGTAAATATGGAAAAGTTGAAGTAAATTTTATTGGGCTGATGGAACTATTAAAAAACAAATCATCAACAAATCGCCCCAAAGATAAACTTGACGCTGAAGAATTATCATCTTAGGGTAGCGCAAACGTCCTGACCGGATTATTGCAAGAGTGCCGGTATTTCCACATGGTCTTTTTACACCTGGCGGAAAATCTACGGGAAACGGATCGACGTATCGAATGTCTCACGCCCCGCATCCCTACTCCCGATGCTGCCGTTCACCGCCCTCGGAACAATGAGTACGCAAACCCGGCAGCCGCTTTTTGACATTCGTTTTTCAGCCGGGACAAGTATCAGCATTTATTCCGGAGCCACGGCACAGGAACTTTCGCCGTTTCTTTATTTGTTATCATGCCGGGGTACCCCATGCTGATCTTTCCGATGAAGAAAAGAAATGCGACAGCTGCGGAGCGGAGCAGCGGTACTTCTGCTGCTTGCGGGGAGTTCGCCGGGAGACTACCTCATGGTTGACGACTGCCCATCGTATCACAAGCCGATAAAAGAACTTGCACTTATTGATATGCGATTTATGGCGCATATCCGCTGAAAATTCGTGGAAGCGCATGATGCAAAGTGGCATAAAGAGTATTTCAATAAAATGCTCGTCAAGATCGTGCAACAGTACCGTTTGAAGCGATATGCGACAAAGAAAGAGTTTACTGTAGAGCAGCATACGCAGCTACGACACGGGCGAATTTCTGGGTCAATTCCACTTCGATGCCGAAACCATTTTCTTTAAGTCTCAGCCGTTTCACGGTATCTCGTTTAAAAACCTTGTAGCAGGTTTCCATATCCGAAAGATTATAATTGGAAAACAGGTTACTTAAAAAGGTGAGAATAACATTACCCATATAGTGGCGGAAGAGATGGACACGTCGACAATCACCGGAAATGAAACGCGAACCATACACGACATCCGCATTCCCATTTAGTATTGGAGCAAGTAATTTAGGGTAATCGGCAGGATCATATTCAAGATCGGCATCCTGAATAATCACAATATCCCCATCTACCGCCTTGAGCGCACTTCGTAATGCCGCCCCTTTCCCTCGATTTCGTTTATGACGTAAAAGCTTTACTGATGACAGACCCATTTTTTCAACAATATCCCTGCTGCCATCCTGAACCATCATCAACAACTATGATTTCGCGGTTACTTATCGTCGGGAAGCGGAGCTGAAACAACCCTCTGCAGGCATTTCTCCACAAAAGGTGCTTCATTATAAACAGGAACGATAATACTGATGAGCATTTTTTATCTATCTGAAAAAGAAGACCTGCAGTAAACAGAACCTTCATCATTATATGATGCGGATCAGTTTCCGGTAAAAAAACTTTTACTCTGCCAAAACTCTCCGGAGCGGAAAATCCTTTCCATCTTTCCTGAATCACTGATAGATAGGGCAGGATGCAAAGGCAGGTAGCAGATACTGCGACGCCACGCGGCGACCGCCGGAATTACTTTTGCTTACTATTATTGATATATTATTGGAAATTGGAATCAGAAATAAATGAAAACGTACTATTTTACCGCGCCAACAGTGCCGTGGTCGCACACGCAAAATGCTTGATGTTGCTGTCCTGCAGACTGTTGCTACTCGATCAGCAGCGCTCTGGTTGCGGGAGCTTTGCTGTTTCCCCGGAGAAGAAGGAAATACATTCCGGTTGCCGGATTGTCACTTGAGACAAACCCCGGTTCCGAACCGTTCAGTCGCATTGACCTGAGTTTGGCGCCGTTTAAAGAGATGAGTGAAAGGACTCCTCGCGCGTTGCCGTTCCCGAAGAAAGCTCTTTGTCCCCGAGAAATTTCCGGTACGAGCGCCCTAGTCGGATCGCCAACCACCACGGTTCCCTTTGTGAAATCAACGGTTCCGCTTCCATTATTCATACCCTCTACCAGGAGCTTGACTTCATACAGTTTCCCCATTTGCATTCCCTTACTGGCCCACTGGGAAAAATGTTCGGAAATGGATATGTGTCCGCTCTGGCGACCCTTCTGCCGGACACTGTAATACTGCGCAAAAGTTGTGTTGCCATGAATGGAAGGGCCGGTTCGCTGATTCTGATAGACGTTGAAGGTACCCGAATCAACGGTAATTGTGCCCTTATTCGTACCAACGGAAGGCGGAGATTTCCATTGTGCGTTGACCCAATCCTCGATGATATAGTATTCTACCAGTGGGTTATTCGTCCACCCATAGATCCCTATATATGTCAGACCGCTGCAGTCGGACTTTGTGAATGCGAAATCCGATGAAAAGTATCCTATTTGGTCGGGAGTCTTGGTCTCGTTGTATTTCAAGCCGATACGGGCCAGGAAATCCCCGGAATTGCTCCAAGTTGCTTTAAACGTGGCATCGACACCATAGACGGTCATGCATGCCGACCCACCTCCACCCGACCAATATTCATAGTGGTAGCCGTTGCCCACGTTACCCGTGCTTGATGAGCAGTACTCCTTCTGGGCATTAACCTGCGTAGCGCCCAGCATGAAAAACGCCACCGTCATCGCTGCTGTAACTCCAAGACTGATACCCGGATAACGATATTTCATTAACTCCATCCTCCTTTATTAACCGTCTCATAATCGTCTGCATCGGTCCCCATCCCGGAAAAATGCATAAATCAGTGCACTCTCTTATGAAACTTTAAGTAACTGATATTAATATATTGGTTACCTGATAAATAGTATTGGTTCAATTATTATGATGAACTAAATTTATTCCGACCCTCCGGTAAAACTTACGTAGAAGTGGTTTCATAACTCCATTTGCCCGCCTTCGCCGTAGCGGCAACTTAATTCTTTAGGGCTCCGCGCAGACTGGCTGGTCCGAGGAAACATCAATGCTTCTATTATATCGTTTTCTCGCTTCGGGCGGTAAGAGGATGGCCTGGAGCGGCTACCCTCCGGCCGGGGTGCGGGGGCTGGCGCCCGCGCTTCAATAAATCCTATATTGTTAAAGTGGAGAATTGAAATCAGAAAATAAAATCATATACTATTATCTGCCCCTCACCCTCGACCGCGCACTCTCCAGCCACGCAACCCACGCATCAAGCCCCTCCCCTTTCCTGCAGGACGTCTCGAACACCGGTACCTTGGCATTGAGTTTTTTTAAGCTTGCGTAAAAAGCCGCCTTATCGAAATCGGTGAAGGGGAGCAGGTCGATCTTGTTCAGTACCACCGCTTCGCATTCATTGAACAGCAGTGGATACTTTTCCGGCTTGTCGTGTCCTTCGGGGACTGAGGCGACGGCGATTTTGGCGTGCTCGCCGATGTCGAATTCGGCCGGGCATACCAGATTGCCGACGTTTTCCACGAAAATAATGTCAATTGCGGCAAGGTCGATTTCGTCTATCGCCTTGCGGATGCTCATGGGTTCGAGGTGGCAGGCGCCTTCGGTGTTGATGAGGCAGATCGGGATATCGTAGTTCTGCAGCCGCAGCGCATCGCGGTCGGTGGCAACGTCGCCTTCGATGACGGCGCAGCGGCAGCGCTCCCTGATTGCCGCAAGCGTCTTTTCAAGAAGACTCGTTTTCCCGCAGCCGGGAGAACCGATCAGGTTGACCATCAGCACGCCCTTTTCCGACAGCAGGCTCCTGATTTCAGCCGCCCGTTTTTCCGAGGCATCAAGCAGATGTTGTATTACCTTGATTTCCATGCCTATTCCCCTTCAATCGAATCAATGTATAGTTCCTTTCCTTCGGTCACGACGACACCGCCGCTGCCGCAGGAGGTGCAGATAAAGCAGCAGTCGTCAACCGTAAATTCGCTTCCGCATTCGCCGCAACGGGCTTTAGTCGGGACGACGGTAATGACGACTTCCGCCCCTTCCGCTATTGTCCCTTTCCCGAGGACCTCAAAAGCGAAGTTCAGCGCATCGGGCACGATCTGCCGCATTGCACCGATGCGCAGCGTGACCTTTTCGACACGGTTCAGGCCGTGCGTCTGCGCGGTCTCTCTGATGATGTCGATCAGCCCCTCGACGATGCTCAATTCATGCATGTCCGCCTCAACAGATTCTCGGAAGCTGGTCTCCGGCGGGGACGGCGACGATGCGTTTCCCGCCGATCGACGTCTCCAGAATGACCCGACCCTCACGGGTAGTGTCGACCGTCCCGATGACCGCCGCTTCCCTGCCGTACTTATGGGATGTGAGGGCAGCCATCACCGCGTCGACGGCATGTTTCCGTACGGTCATCACCACCTTGCCCTCATTGGCGATGAAGAGTGGATCGAATCCGAACATGTCGCACATGGACCTGACGGCCGGGCGGAGGGGTATCTGCTGTTCGTCAATTGACACTCCCCGACCGCACATCTCCGCCAGCTCGCAGAGTATGGTCCCCACTCCGCCGCGCGTGGCGTCGCGCATGAAGGTGACGGCATCGTCGCATCGGGCGAGAACCGTTTGAATCAGTCCCGAAAGCGGAGCGCAGTCGCTCGACACCGCGGCCTTGAAGGAGAGGTCGTTGCGGCCGGCGAGAATCGCCATTCCGTGGTCTCCCACAGAGCCGTTGATAATGATGATATCGCCCGGTTTCACCGCGGCTGCAGTTCCGATTTCCCGGTGGCGCGGATTGACGGCGCCGATGCCGGCAGTCGTGATGAAAAGCCCGTCGGCCATTCCCCGGTTGACGACCTTGGTATCGCCGGTGACGATCGGCACGCATGCCTCCGCGGCGGCCGCTGCCATGGATGCGGCGATACGGTCGAGTTCCTCCATCGGAAATCCCTCTTCGATGATGAATGCAGCGCTCATTGCGAGCGGTCTGGCGCCGCTTACCGCGAGGTCATTGACGGTGCCGCAGACCGCCAGTCCGCCGATGTCGCCTCCGGGGAAGAACCGCGGCTGTACCACAAAGGAATCGGTGGTGAATGCGACAGTGCCGGATTCGCAGTCAACCAGCGACGAATCTGTGCGCGCATCGAGGAGCGGATTGGCGAAGTGCGCGCCGAAAATACCGTCGATGAGCTGACGGGTAAGCCGGCCTCCGCTGCCGTGGCTGAGAAGAATGACGTTATTTTTCATGCGCACCATACTGATAAGCTGCGGCGCATGCTCCCTCGCTCGAGACCATGCAGGCCCCCACGGGGTTGTCGGGCGTGCAGGTTGCGGCAAACAGGCGACAATCGGCCGGCATCCGCACTCCCTTGAGGATGGAGCCGCAGATGCATCCCGCGGCTTCGCGCGGCTCCTCAACGGTCACGGGTATCGCCTCCGCCGCATCGAACCGCCGGTAGGCATCGGCAAGCCGCATCCCGCTCCCCGCAATGACCCCGAGCCCGCGCCACCAGTCGTCGCACGGGGAAAAAACCTCCGCAATCAATGCCTGCGCCCGCCGGTTGCCTTCAGGATGAACGGCGCGGGTATACTGTATCTCGACCGCGACCCGCCCCGATTCGATCTGCCTGGTAATCATGAGTATTGACTGTAAAATATCAACCGGTTCGAATCCTGAAATGACGCAGGGTTTGTGATAGTCCGCGGCAATCGGCGCATAGATGGCGCTCCCGGTGACCACGCTCACATGTCCCGGGCAGAGGTAGGCGTCGATGGAGACTCCTTCGTCAATCAGGGCAGCCATGGCGGGCGGCATGATCTTATGCGAACAGAAGGTGAAAAAATTGGAAAGTCCGGCCTTCTTCGCTTCACGAACCGCAATCGCCGTCCCGGGAATGGTGGTTTCGAAACCGATGCCGAGAAAAACAATGCGCCGGTCGGGATTGGCGGCAGCCATTGCCACCGCGTCAAGCGCCGACCAGATGATCCTGATCGACGCCCCTGAAGCCTTCTCTTTTTCGAGCGAGGAGGTTGAGCCGGGAACACGTATCAGGTCGCCGTAGGTGGCGATGATGACATCCGGCAGCCGGGAGAGCGCGACTGCGCGGTCGATGAACCGGACATCCGACACGCAGACCGGGCAGCCGGGTCCTGAAACCATGCGTATCGTCGAGGGCAGCAGCGACGGTATCCCGCAGCGGTAAAGCGCCATGGTATGGCCGCCGCACACCTCCATAATGACCGCGGGGGTTTTCGATTCCGCGCGAATCTGATTGGCCAGAACAGTGCAGTTGCGCCCGCTTTTGAAACCCGCGGGAATGTTCATGACGCTTCCTGTTGAACCCGTGCGAGTTCATCGAAAAGCTCGAGCGTCTTCCGCGCCTCGTCCATGTCGAGTTTTTCGAGGATGTATCCCGAATGGACCAGCACGTAGTCGCCCACCGACAGGTCATCGACTATATGGGTACCCGCTTCGACGACCACCTCCCCGAAATCAACTCCGGCAATGTCGCCGTTGATCCAGACCACTTTACCGGGAATGCCGAGACACATCAGATCCTCCTTACCGGGGTTGTCGGTTCACTGCGAAGATGCGCGGCAACCGCGAGCTGCCCGAGCGCGACGGCACCATCGTTGCAGGGAACCAGGTGATGGGTATACACAATAAATCCATTTTCCTGAAGCCGCCGCACCGCAGCCTCAAAAATACATCGGTTCTGGAAACATCCGCCAGAAAGAACGACGCTGTCGATGCCGCATGCCCCGCGCAGTCGCGCACAGGTTTCAACGATGACGGCAATGATCGTTGCATGAAACCGGGTGACGATTTCATCGATGCTGACCCTGTTTCGCCGGTCATCGCAAATGCGCCCGATGGTTTCCCGCAGGTCGATAAGACCATCATTGTTTCTCCATTGATAGGGTTTCACCCCCAGCGCATCGCCGCAGGCAGCCTCGAGCCGCATCGCCGCTTCAGCCTCGAAGGTCATCTCATTACACAGCCCGCACAATGACGCAACGGCGTCGAACAACCTGCCGGCACTTGACGTCTGCGGACAGTTGATCCCCTTTCGCAGCGCTTCGGCGATGATCGCCAGCTTATCGCCGTGAACCCCGGAAACGAGGTCACGGTGCATCGCGAAGGATTCTTCACCGAAGCAGTCATACAGGTATGCGGCGGCCATGCGCCACGGTTCAACTGCCGCACGGTCTCCTCCCGGCATCCCCACATACCGCAAATGGGCGGCCCGTTCGAAACCGCGCATATCGGCGATCAGGAACTCCCCTCCCCAGACTGCGCCGTCGGTTCCGTAACCGGTGCCGTCAAGCGCCACGCCTATCACTTTCCGCGCGATCCCGTGCTCCGCGCAGCATGAAGCGATATGCGCGTGATGGTGCTGTACGGCAATGAGCGGAAGCCCTGTTTTCCGGGCGAACATCGTTGAAAGGTAGTCGGGGTGCAGGTCGTGCGCGACGATCGACGGTTTCACGCGCATCAGCATGCACAACCGGCCGTATGCCTCCTCGAAAAACTGCAGCGTTTCGCTGTTTTTCAGGTCGCCGATATGCTGACTGAGGATGGCTTTCGAACCTTTCCCGAGTGCAAAGCAGTTTTTCAGCTCCGCGCCGGTCGCGGCGATGCCGTCGACCTTCCACGGCAGATTGATTGGTGCCGGGGCGAACCCCCGGCTTCGCCGCAGCATCTGCACCTTCTCCCCGTACACCGCACACACCGAATCGTCGACGCGATTGTGGATGGCGCGGTTATAGGTGACGACAGCATCCGCAAGCGGCGCGAAAAGGGCCGCGGCGGCCTCGTTGTCGATGACGATCGGCTCTTCGGAGATATTGCCGCTTGTCATAATCAGCGCCCGGAGGCTCAGGCGCTCGAACAACAGATAATGGAACGGCATGGAGGGAAGCATCGCGCCGACGGTCGTCAGGCGGTTGTTCACTTCGGGAGGGAAGGTGTTCATGCCTCGCAGGAGAACGATCGGCCGCATGGCGGATTGCAGCAGCGACGTTTCGGCGTCGTTGACCCATGCATGGCGCCGCACCGCGGCGATGTCCCTGAACATGAGCGCGAAGGGTTTTCCGTCGCGCCGTTTCCCGCTGCGCAATCGCCGTACCGCATCGGTGTCGAACGGATTGCAGGCAAGGTGAAACCCTCCCGTCCCTTTTATGGCCGCGATCGCCCCTTCTTCAAGAAGCGATGCGGTCCGGCTCAGGACGTCGTTTATCGCAGTGAACGTTTCTCCCCGATGGCGAAGCCGATAAACGGGTCCGCAGGCGTTGCAGGCGATCGGCTGCGCGTGAAACCTGCGGTCTGCCGGATCTCCATATTCAAGCGCGCAGGTCGCGCACAGTGCAAACGGCGCCATGGTCGTGTTTCTCCGGTCGTAGGGGACGCTCCTGATGATTGAAAACCGGGGACCGCACAGTGTGCAGTTGATCAACGGATAACCGATGCGGTGCGGCTGTTCCTTCAGGTCGGAGAGGCACTGTTCGCAGACCGCGATGTCGGGGCTGATATCGGTGACGCCGTCCGACGAATCCTCGCTCTCCCTGATGGTAAAACCACTGTATGGTGCATCATCATCAATGGCGAGGCTGGTCAACGAGTCAATGCGTGCAAGCGCGGGAGGTGCATTGATCGCGCTGCGGAACCGCTCCAGCGCCCCCTCGTCCCCCTGCGCGACTATCTCCGCCGCGTCGGAGCGGTTCCGGACATATCCGTGAATGCCGTACCGTTGCGCAATGGTGTAGATAAAAGGCCGGAAGCCGATTCCCTGGATGAGGCCGGTGATGATTATTCGAAGCGTGTGCACGGCAATGCTTTTTTCCATTAAGGAAAAATAGCTTACCGGCATTGCCATATTCCGGAGAACCGGCGTTACGGCGCCATTACCGTAAAAAGGTGAATTACACCGGCCGTGTTTGCCCGACAGGACGGATTCAACGTATATTCCTGCGACGAGGGAAGACGTGCCGGGTCATGCCGATGCCTGCATGTGCATTGTTTTTCGGTGGTCGGAGGACCGCCTCGGCAAAATTCACTCATTCACATTGTGGAGGTAGTCGTATGAAGAACTGTTCAGTTATACTGCTGTGCGCAGCCCTTGTCGCTTCACTGTCCGCCCAAAAGGCGGCGCCGGTCAAACCGAAGTTCGAACCTTACGGTTTTGTCAAGGGCGACATGTACTATACCATGGGCGGAGTCTCCTCCTGGGGGACGCCTTCTTTGACATGCGCATCATCGGCAACCGGTCTCGACACGAATGCGACCGGCTTCACCGCGCAGCACACCCGTTTCGGACTCAAGGGGAGCGGTTCGCTGGGCAGCGTCACCATGGGCGGACTTATCGAACTCGACTTTTTCGTTATTGCGGCCAATGCCAACGCAAAACCCCGCATGCGCCTCGCCTATGCCTGGTGCAGCCCGTTCAAGGGATTCGAAATCCGCGCCGGGCAGCAGTGGGACCTCTTCTCCCCGCTCAATCCGACGACCAACAACACCAACGCCAATCTGTGGTATAACGGAAACTACGGTTTCAGAAGGCCGCAATTGACGCTCCAGTACGGGCTCGATCTCGGGGGGGTCAGGCCGATGATACAGGTTTCGGGGGGCGAAACTGCTAAAGAAGATGATCTTGCCGGAACTTGGCTCGGCGCCGACAACCTTTCGAAAATACCCCTCGTGCAGGGACGCCTTGCCGCTTCGTTCCTAAAAAGCATGGAGATCGGCGTTGCGACCGCCTACGGTGCATACAACAATAACCGGGATATCACTACCTTCGGTTTCAGTGCTGATGCAAAGCTGCCGTTCCATGCGTTGTTCGAACTCGTGGGTGAATTCGCCTTCGGAAGGAACCTCAACAATGCTAATCTTTTTACTGTCGGCGGCAGCGGTACGGCGACCAAAGACGTTACCACGAGCGGTTTCTGGGTCCAGGCAATGTCGAAACCCTGCAATTATTTTCATGCTGTGGCAGGATTCGGCGATGAATTCGTCACATCGGATGTCGCCGATAGCACGACCGAAAGCAACATGACCGTCTATGGCGACCTCATCTTCCCCATCGGTTCGTTCTTCTCGCTTTCGCTGGAATACCAGTTCCTCCGGACGACGATCACCGGCAGGGACGAGGCCAATATGGCGCATGTATTCGATATCGCGGGAAAAGTGGTATTCTGAGTAAAGGGCGGGAGCTGCTTTTCCACTACGAAAGCACGCATCAACCGGCGGCCGGCGGATGCGTGCTTTCACCCTCCTCTTGATCACCAGGTTCGTGAAACAGGGCGAGGTAAGGCCACATTATAACTGCAAACAAAAAACGCACGGGTGCGAAAACGGTAAATTCACTGGATGGTTCCTTTTCGCCCGGCGCTTTTTTATAGCGCACGAAGGCTTCCCGAAAATCATCTGCGGCAAAAAGCCAGCCGACAATGCATGAAAGACATAAAAATATCACTGAAATGGTAAATCCAACAGTGATAATGACGCTTTTAGTGCGGAAATACGAAGCGATGGAATAGAGCGCACCGATATGCAGTGCGTAAATCGACGTTACGACGATGATTCTTCCGATGGTTGACGGAATGGTTGATGTAACTTTTTTTTCCATAGTATCTGCATGGTGAAAATGATGCAAAGGTCATTAAAAGATACTACCTGCCTCACCGGAGCACTAACTTGCCGTAAAAAATTTCTCCGTTCTTAACCAAAGGAGGATATTGCCGAAGCCCGGGGTCGAACCGGGATGGTGTTGCCACCGCTGGATTTTGAGTCCAGTGCGTCTACCAACTTCGCCACTTCGGCAGAAGGCATAATAATCTACTAAATGATCTCTTTGATAGCAAGACACGGCCCCCGGATGTGGTTGTTAATTTGCCCGGCAGTTCTTCGCCATGCCTTTTTCTTGCCCTTTTTCCGCTCATTTGGTATCTTTTATCAAAGAGGCTTTCATTTTTTCCCCCTCCGAAGTTCAAATGATCGATCGTACTCAAAGTGGTTGAGGATCGAAGGGGAGTATTGGCTTTGAATATGAGGATTTCGTGCCGGAAAAACTGCTTGATTCCATAAATGACCCTTCTGATCTTCGGAAACTGCCGGTTAAAGAACTGCCAAAGCTTGCCGGCGAAATACGTGAATTGATGATCGATGTCGTCAGCCGCACCGGCGGCCATCTCGCATCTAGTCTCGGTGCGGTGGAGCTGACTCTTGCGCTCCATTACTGTTACAATACTCCTGTCGATAAACTTGTCTGGGACGTCGGCCATCAGGCATATGCCCATAAAATCATCACCGGCCGTCGCGCCCGGTTCGCGAGCTTGCGCCAATTCAACGGGATCAGCGGTTTTCCACGCACTGAAGAGAGTATCTATGATGCCTCATCCTCAGGCCATGCATCGGCATCAATCAGCACGGCGCTCGGCATGGCGGTGGCCCGCGACCTTCGGGGAGAAAAGTACACAGTGGTGGCGATCATCGGTGACGGTTCGCTCAGCGGCGGTCTGGCCTTTGAAGGACTTAACAACCTCGGGTCCAGCAGCAGCGGCATGACCATTGTCCTCAATGACAATGAGATGTCCATTTCGCGCAACGTCGGTGCTCTTTCACGTTACCTTACCCGCGTGCTTACCGATAAACGATACACCCGGATCAAAACGGAAATATGGGACCGGCTCGGCGGCAGCTCCGTCGGTAAGAGCATCAGGAGCATTGTCAAAAGCATTGATGACGCGGTCAAACACATCGTCATCCCCGGCAAACTTTTTGAAGACATGGGGATCCGCTACCTCGGCCCGGTCGACGGGCATGACATTCCCGCCATGATCGAGATTTTCCGATCCGTCAAAGAGCAGCCTTTACTGCCCCAGCTGGTGCACGTCATCACGAAGAAAGGTAAGGGATATTGTTTCGCCGAAAAGGATGCGACCAAATATCATGGAATCGGTTCTTTTTCCCGGGAAACCGGCGACATCATCACCAAGCCGATCGTTTCATCGACCCCCACGTACAGCGCCGTGTTCGGTACGACGCTCCTTGAACTTGCCGCAACCCGCCCCCAGGTCATCGCAATCACCGCGGCGATGCGAGACGGTACGAAACTGACGCAATTCAGCAGGGAATACCCCGACCGGTTTTTTGATGTCGGTATCGCCGAATCCCACTCCGTCACCTTTGCCGCCGGGCTTGCCCATCAGGGACTCTGCCCGGTCGTCGCCATCTATTCTACATTCCTTCAGCGCGCCTATGACCAGCTGATGCACGATGTCGCTCTCGATAATCTGCATGTCGTCTTCTGTGTCGACCGGGCCGGTCTTGTCGGCGACGACGGCCCGACGCATCACGGCATGTTCGACCTCTCCTACCTTCGCTCGGTTCCGGGGGCGACCGTCATGGCTCCCAGTAATGGAAACGAACTTCGCCATATGCTTTTTACGGCGATCGATTGCTGCAAAGGACCGGTTTTCATCCGCTATCCGCGCGGGGGTACGCCTGAATCCCTGCGCGACGAACCGTTTACGGCTCTGTCGTCCGGCCTGCCGCAGGTCATTGTCAAGGGAAAGGAAATCGCCCTCCTCGCGATCGGCGATTTTTTCTCCATCGCGGACAAAACCGCCGCGCTGCTCGGGGAGCAGGGGCACCATCCGACCGTTCTGAACGCACGGTTCGCCAAGCCGCTCGACAGCTCCTTTTACACGACGCTTTTCGAGAGCCACCGCCTTGTCGTCACCTTCGAAAACAACTCGGTCGCGGGCGGTTTTGGAACGGGAATCATGGAGTTGGTCAATTCAATCGGTTGCACGCAGAGGGTTGAAGTCCTGCCGATCGGCCTTCCCGATCAGTTTATTCCTCACGGCGAGCGGTCGATAGTGCTGCACACCCTGGGTCTTGATCCCGAATCGATCGTCCGGCGTATTGTTGCACGCCTCACAGCGTTCGACGCCCCGGCGCGAAGGCGCCCGCTCTTGCCGCGCAAGCGGGTGCTGCAGTAGCACCGGCTGTTTTACCATCCCAGCAGCTTTACCACGGAAGCCTGATACATGTTCGCCTGCGCCAGCATGGCCATTGACGACTGGTTCCGGATGCTGTAATTCATCGCACGGATCATCTCCTCACCCGTGTCCGATTCGACGCTGCGTTCCGCGGAGGCGCGGGTAGTCAACATTTTTATAGTTGCAAGGTTGTAATGTGCGTTGAGTCCGCGCATATAGGCGGAGCCTTTCGCCAGATATAAACCGGCTTTCTCGAGTTCGGCTTCCACGGCCGCGGTTTCCCTTGCTTCATCGGTCACGCCGAGCGACAACTCGGAAACATAGGCGATGTCGCCCGAATCGAACGAGATCTCCATTTTCTGCGTTCCGGTTCCGTCGTCGAGCGCGATGCTCTTGAAAGGTACGCCTCCGTTGTCGCTTACGATCTGCGCACCGTCGTAATTGCTCGATGCGATGATGTCAATAACCGTGCTTTGCCGTGCACTGAAATCAGCTCCTAACGCCGCTTTCTCGTCGTCGGTTGTTTCTTCGCTGTAGTAGTGCCTTACGATCTCCCGCAGGCCGGTGATGCCGTTGAAAACCTGCTCTCCAACCGACACCGCGACATCCGTAAACGCCATTCCCTCGCCGATATTCCGGAGAACCGTCGTATACGACCGGCTCTCACGCATCATTTTATCACTGAAGAAATAGTCGGGAATGTTGTCCGACGGCTTGTTCACCCTCCTGCCCGAAGCAAGGCGGATGAGCGATTCACCGAAACGGTTTTCATTTCTCTTCGAAAAAAGGGCAATACGAGTACTGGTAACCGAAAGCACTGCTCCGGTCGTCATAACCACCTCCCTTGTGTGTCAATCCTTCCCCGGACATTCCGGCCGCCGGAGGCGCTTCCCCACACCTCCGGCGGCAGTGCGTGTCTGACTGCGGCCCGCAGGCCGCCCCGCTTCAGTTCCTATTCGAAAAGTTTCAGAAGACTGTTCTGCGCCAGGTTGCCCTGCGCCAGCATGGCGATGCTCGCCTGCTGACGGAGCGAGAGATCGAGCACCTTGCTCATCTCCTCCGCCTCGTCGACATCGGTGATGAGCGACTTCACCGCCTGTTTGCTGTTGATGATGGTGGTGGTGAGATTGAGCTGCTGGTCGGCGGTCCCGTTGAAGGCCTTCGCTTCGGACATGTAGGTCAGCATGAGATCCATCTGGCCCTGGACAGCATCCTCATCGGTGGTGTCCGTCAGATCAAAAGCGGCAATGGTCGTACTGTCGGCGATTTCGGTGAACGTCATCGAATATGATCCGTCAACTTCAGGGTTGAAATCCACCGAGGTGACCTCTTCCGTTGCTTTCGTCACCTTTGTACCATCGACATAGGTGTTATCGAGGGTGTCGGTCACCTGCCTTCTCATGGTATTGAACTCCGCCGCATATTCCCCCTTCAGGTCGGCATCTTCGGTACCCGCGTACTGGCGGGCCAGTTCCTTCATTTCCGACAAATTGTCGTAGATGCTGTCTGCGGCCGTTACCGCCGCGGAAGTGTATGCCTTGAATCCGGTGATGTCTTCGCGAACCTTTTTATAGCTGCTGATGTCCGCCTGCAGATCCTGTGCACGGAGAAATCCTACCAGGTCCTCCGACGAGTTCTGGAATTTCTTTCCCGTGGCGATTCTGGTGAGCGCATCGGCAAGTGCATTCGTGGTTGCCGAATAGACCGATGCGATTTGTGAAGAAGCGTAGCTGATTCCGCCGATCATGCGAACCTCCCTTGTGTATGGTATACTTCCCTGTTGTTCCATCGGAGCTTCCCTTTCCGAAGGAACACCTTTTCATCAACTGTCCCGGCGCCATTGCCGCTGACTATTTTTTCGGCATAAATCGGGAAAACTTTAATTTTATTTTTCCAGCCGCCGTTGCCGCTCATCCTGCGGGTCATTTTCACCGTGTTTTTCCTGTATCAGGCATACATTATATTTTTCACTGTACTATTTAATTGCAAAAATCGTATGCTATTATGTCGGAGCGGATCCTGAAAAACCGGGTTCAACGCTTCAGGGCCATTGAACGTCCGATCGATCCCGATCTACCATGAAGAAACAGATGCAGAAACGTTCCCTTTTCCCGTTACTGTTTCTCCTTTTCGCCTTGCTGCGGCAGAGTGCCGCCCATGATGTTCCTGCCGCACCGCTTTTCTGGGAGGACCGTATCGAAGCGGCCCTTTCCATGCGGAACAAAGCATTCGGCGGATTGATCCCGGAGTCAGCCGGCATCGATATTACGGCATGGAATTCCATCGTCCGGCAGACCGTGGAATCGGTTCTATTCAACGATACAACGCGCATCACGCCGTGGGACTCCTTCATCCGGGGAATGCTGCTCTCCCTCAAGAGGGACAAGGCTGCAGCGGATTACCTGGTCCGGTCGCTCGCCGCAGCGGAAAATGATCCCGGGACCACCTGGCTGCTTTTCGTTGAATTCGACCGCTACAACCTCATGCAATGGGGCGAACTCGCCCTCACACAGCTTGAAAAACAGCTGTTTCAGGCCGGGGGCGTCTCGGCGGAGATTATTGAACGTCAATTAACCCATTACGGCTTCGTCAGCACCGGAAACCGTGACTTGGAAAAAGCCCGTTTCCACTTTACCTGGGCGCACCGTTTCAATCCTCATGAAACAACCTCCTTCATCCAGAGGGCACTTACCACCCCTCCCCTGCAGTTCATAACCGTGATGAAAGCGGGTTTCGAAATACTTCCGGTACTGCGTTCGTCGTGGAGGGCGCAGCTTTATCTTTTCCATTTCTGGTATTCCTTCATCCGGCGGGCCATGTTCCTTTTCATCCTTTCGATCGCAACGGTGTTGAGCGTCAAACACCTCCCGGCGGCGCTTCACCGTTTCGCCCACCGCTATCCGGCAGCGGTCGGCCTTTCGCTGCGGACCATTCTCGCCGCGGGCATAGTCGTTTCGCTCGCCTCTTTCGGGTGGGTACCCTTTCTGTGGCTTCTTTCATTTCTTCTCTGGCGGTATTGTTCCCGGCCGGAACGTCTGCTTTTCGGCTGTGCCCTTGCCGGGATTGTCCTGTCACCGCTTGACGCGGCAGTAATGGACCGGCTGTATCGTGCCATCGATCCCGCCGGGCCGGTTATGCGGCTGTCACGATCGATCAACGAAGGGCCCCCGCCACACGTCGCTTCATTGAGTGCCGCATCAGGCGTTGCGCGGTTAAACAACCGTGCCGCGCGAGTGAGCCTGGCGCTCAATGCCCTCAAGCGCCTCGAATTTGACGATGCCGACTCTCTCGTCAGACGTCTGTCTGCTGAATATCCGAACGACCCCGTCGTGGCCAACATACACGGTATACTCTTTTTCCTGCGCGGCTCGATCGATTCCGCGGCCTCATGTTTCAAAGGCGTCGTGCAAAAACATCCGGGCGATATTGCCGCCCTGTTCAATCTTTCCCAATGCTCCGTGACGTCAAACGATGCAACAGCGGGAATGGAGCTTCTGAAAACCGCCGGTCAGCTGCGGCCGCAACTGATCAACCGGTTCCTCCAGGATAATGACCGCTATTTTTCCAATCAATGGCCGCCGCTGCGACAGGTGCTTTTCCCCGATTATATTTCGCTGCAATTCTGGAGGTGGTATTTTTTCCCTCAGGCGGCTGATGATTCGCTGTGGCGGACGCTCTGGGGCCTTTCGTTCTTCGGCATTCCGCCCGGTGTTTCCTTTTTTATTTTTTTCCTGCTTTTTGCGGTTCTGTTCGTCATTCAGGGAGTCGGCCGCGGCAAACAGAAACCGCGCCGTCTGTTTAAATGCAGATACTGCGGAAGAACCATCTGCCGTCAATGTTCAACGGGGGTTCTCTGCACCGGCTGCGCAAAGGCGACACTGTCGCTGAAAGGCTCCATGACTCTCGAACAGTCGCGGGAAAACATTGCAGCAACGTTTTCTCACCTCACCGCGCTGCGCAACGCCTTTTTCAATCTGCTTTTTCCCGGCGCCGGGGCTTTACTGGAAATAAAACCGCGCTATCTACCGGCCACGTTGACGGTTGTCGCCTCGTCAATTGTTTACGCATGGTGGTACCAGATCTTCACCGGCAGGTTCTTTCCATGGCTGACCCCAACTGAAATCGTCTATTTCTTTTCGATACCGTGTGCCTTTAATGCTGCCTGTCTGATCAGGTACCTGCCTCCGGGGATACGCCATCTCACATCACTGCTCCACATCAGAAATAAAAGAGAAAGGAGTACCGATGGTACTCAGCGGAACATTGCGTGAATTCATCCTTGCCGATGTCATGCAACTGTTGACCCAGCAAAAAATAACCGGCAAACTCATTCTCAACAACGGCCGCGCGGAGGGTCATATCGTGTTCAGAAACGGGACGATCGTCGCCGCGTCCCGTGAACAGGAGACCTTTCCGGCGAAACTCTTCTATTACCTCACCGAGATCCAGCAACAGCCGAAAAACAAAGTGAGGGAGCTTTTCTCCTCCTACGAAGGAAACGTCGCCGAATTGACCTCCTATCTGGAAAACAGGGGGATTATGACTCACCCGGAACTCGAATCCTACGCGCTGGGGGTTACCATCGACATCGCCTGCAGTCTCTTTTTATGGAAATCCGGGAATTACCGGTTCGATTCATTGCAAAAGGTTGATCATCTCAGTCCTGCCGGAATCGATATCCCGGTGGAGAATGTCGTCATGGAGGCGATGCGACGTATCGACGAATGGCACCGGATGCGGAAAAGCATCACCGAAGAGACCATTTTCGTCCATACCGGGAAGAAACCCGACATGGGCTCGGCTGCCGGTCCCCTGGAGAATCCATCCCTCTATTTTTACCATCGCATCGATGAAACCTCCGCAGTCAAAGTATTGTTGAATGATGCGTTTCTTACCGAGTACAAAATTTACGAATCGCTTTACTCACTCCTGCAGGAAGATCTGATCAAGCCGTTGTCGGAATCCGTCACACGATCTATTCGTGCCGCCATTCAGAAAAAAGAACAGGATAAACATACCGCATCAATCATGCCATCATTTCTCTCTCTGTTGGTAACGATAGGAATCATACTTCTCATCCTGTTGCTTGCCTGGTTCTTCAAGGGTATAATCCTTTCAGAAATGAACAGCAAATCTTCGCTTGTACGAAACAGGATCTGTATCACCATTGCCGATGACCATTACCAGGATGCACGGAGATATTATCAGGCAAGAACGCTCTCCCCTGTTTTTAACACTAATGGACCACCCTCATTCTCTTCGATTACCAGGAAAGACGCTTTTTACCTATCCCTTAAAAGAGATTTTGATAAAAATGCGCCGGAAAAATATAATAAAGTGAACTGGGAAATGGAGCAGCGGCACTGAAGTATCTTCCGGAGTGGTTGCATATAACCAATATTCGGAACTATATTTCTTGCATAATATTGTATAATATTTCATTATTCATATAGATAAGAAAGCCGATGTTCTAAACAGAAGGAACTTTTCATGGCATCAATTAATTATGCGGCCAGAGAGATCAATGTTAAGATTGTTTACTACGGCCCGGGTTTAAGCGGAAAAACGACCAACCTTCAGGTTATCCACAAAAAAGTACCGCCTGAATTTAAAAGTGATATGGTCTCTCTGGCGACTGAAACCGATCGAACGCTCTTTTTTGATTTTTTACCGCTTGATCTCGGTAAAATCAAAGGTTTTGCCACCAAATTTCAGCTCTATACCGTCCCCGGTCAGGTTTATTATAATGCAACAAGAAAACTGGTGCTTCGCGGTGTTGA